>NZ_UBIZ01000530.1:0-8995 GCF_900465275.1 Parafrankia sp. Ea1.12
CATCACCGCCCACCCCCTCGGGACCCCGGACCACGACCTGCCACCAGGCCGGACCCTCGACCGAGCCCACGCGCGCATCACCATCACCTGGCCACATCCAGCGGACCCGGACGCTACCTGTCACGGCTCCCGGCCGGCGCCGAGCTAGACCCGGCGACCTCGTCCCGGATGCGCAGGGTGGCCAGGTCGGCGGCGGCCCGGCCGAAGGCCAGCCCCTCGCGGTCGGTGCCGCTCACCGATTTTTCCACGATCTCCGGGAACATCGCCGCGACCGCCGCGCGGACGGACTCGTCCCGGGAGGCGAGCACCGGCAGGAGACGCGGGTCGCCCGCCTCGGCGACAGCCTGGGCGCTGGCCTGCTCCGTCGCGACGCGCAGTCGCTCACCGATGCGGGTCGCGAAGGCGGTGAGGAACGACTGGCGGAACGAGCGCGTGCGGGATCGTCCGTGGCGGTCCTGGCGGGTGCCGGCGTGCGTCATCGCCGTGGTCGCCTGGACCAGCAGCGAGGTGTAGAGCAGTTCCACCGCGTCGATGTCGGACGGGTAGCCGACGACAGTGCTCGAACCGAGATGCTTCGCCCACACCGCATGGCAGCGGTTCGCGCCGGCGATCACATTCAGCAGGATCGCTTTCGCCGCCTCGTAGGGGTTGTCGATGCCGATCCGGCGGCCGATCGGTTCCACGGTCACGGTGCGTTGCGCCGCCAGTAGCGCCTCGTCGATGCTGTGCCGTGCCATGAGCTGCTGGGCCTTGGCGGTCAGCGCCTCGGCCTCCTCGGCGAAGGATGTCGACTCGGCCTTCGCCAGCAGCGCACGGACCTTGTCCAGGAGGCCCTGGTCCACGCCGCCGCTCCCACTCCCGACTCCCCCGGCGCCACCCGCACCGCCGCGCCGCGCCGTGCCCGGCACGGGGCCCAACATCTGGATCACAGGAAGACCACGCAGGAGGTTGACCAGCTCGACGGCGTCGCCGAGCACCTCCGGACGTCCGCGGCCGTGCCGCGCACCCCAGGCGTCGAGCCAATGGTCGTCGTCGCCCCACCAGACGGTCGCGTCGAGGGCCCGCAGCTGCCCCGTCCATCGTTCGTCGACGGTGGACGGGGCGTACTGACGCATCTGCGCGGCGACCGCGTCCACGGCGAGCGCCGCCACCCGCACGCCGGCCCGCCTGCTCACAACCCGGTGCAGGTCAGCGGGCTGCCAGCCCGCCTCCCAGAGCATCTCGACGAGGCCGTCGAGCAGGGAGTCAAGACAGGTGTTGACGATCCGGTGGCCGCCGGCGCCTCCCGGCGGCGTGGCCAGGCTCGCCAGATGGTTCGCCAGCGCGGCGTCATCGCCCTGGTCATGGGCGTCCAGCGCGGCCGCGATCAGGGCCCGCGCCGACCGCAGGCTCAGCTCGCGCTGTTCACGCTCCCTGTCGTACCGACTCCCCGGTCCCGCCGCGGCCGCACGGCCGCGTTCCGCCCGCGCCTTCTGCTTGGCCCGGCGCTTCTCACGATTGCGAGTACTCATGATCCCTCCGTAGCGTTTCGCCGGGGAGCTCCCCAAGCCGTCGATGACAGCTTCGTCCGCTCCGCTGCGACGAAAAGCGACTCGGGTCTCACACCCACACACGGATCACAGCACCTCGTGACGCACAGCCCGCGCCGCCTCTGTTCGAACAGGCCGGCGTCGACTTCACCGCGGGCTCGGCGGCTTGCGAGCGGCGCTCGCGGGGATCTCGGGTCAGCCGTGCATGTCCATCATCAGGGCCTGGTACTCGTCGAACGGTCCGAGCCCGGCGGCGGCTCGCCGTTCGTCGAGACGGTCGGGTTCGGCGATCGGTTGGGGCTGCAGCTCACCCAAGCCGTCGGCTCCACGCCAGAACTGAGTGCCGTAGAGCTGTAGATCGCCGCGGGCACGCCGGACCCGATCCGTCAGATACGCCAGGTCAACAGGGGACGCCACACCGGAGTCGACCGCCGCGGCCAACAGATCCAGGCATTCAGTCTGGAAGACAGGATCGTGATCGGCGTGTTGAGCCAGCAGCCAGGCATCGTGCGCGCCCGCCTCGCCCACCAGGGAACTGTCCGGCCAGCCGTGCTTGGCGACAACGCTCCTCAGCCAGGCTGTGTTGTCCTCGTCGACCGCACCGAGCCTCGCGAGCTCGTCCTCGTCAGCGCCGTCACCGGGACGGGCTGGCCAGGCCCGACGCATCGCCTGGTCAGCTTCGACCCGCCGCGCCAACTCCACCCGCAACACCTTGTCCATACGTTCAGTGTGCAGGTGAGCGAAAAACGTAACAGCCCGGTCTGTTCGGACGGACGCAACAGACCCCAGCACCGGATGACGTCTCCGTGTCCGGACCCTGGCGGGCAGCTACCGGCGACGCCGGCCTGCCACCCCGGGAAGATCAGGAACGGACCACGCACAGTCCACACAACCAAGGTTCAGGACAGGCGCTCAGGCTTTCGGCGGCATCCCGCCCGCGGCGCCGTCCCCGGGGAGGTGGGTCCAGGGGTTGATGAGTGAGCCGCCCATGGGGGCGAAGTCGGATTCGTCGCGGGTGACGAGTGTGAGGCCGTATACCTGGGCCGTGGCGGCGATCAGAGCGTCGTGGGCCGGACGTCGGTTCGGCGCATGAAGCCGCGCCGCGGAGTCGGCGACGGCCTGGTCGACGTCGAGCATCCGACCCGTGTAGGCGGGTAGGACGCTGTGGTCCAGCCATGAGTCCAGGATCGCCGCCTGCCGCGGGTCGTGTCGTCGCTTGTTCTCGATGCCGGCGCGTAGCTCCAGCAGAGTGATGACCGAGAGGTAGGTCTCCGACGGCGACAAGGTCCCGGCCCAGGCGTTGAATCGGTCGTCCCTGCGCTTGGCGGGTTTGCGGAGCTCGGAGATGATGTTCGTGTCCAGCAGGAAGCTCACAGGTCGACCTCGCGCAGCGAGTCCCGAGGCCGCACAGGCTCGAAGTCGATCTCCTCATCCAGGACGAACGCGTCTCCCAGGCTGCCCGCGGTGCCCGTGAGCCTCTGGTAGTCGGCGAAGGACAACAGGACGTGCGACGGCCGACCGTGATCCGTAATGATCACTGGACCACGAATGGCTGCCCGTTTGACCGCACTCACGTCATGGTTGAACTCTCGGGACGAAACCACGCTCATCTCGATCACCTCCCCGCGTAGGTACATACCTACAGTACTTGCGGCAGGGTCCTTTCCATGGCCGCGCCTCGGCGCCCCAGGAGGAACCACGATCATCGCTCTCCCCGTCATGGCCTGGACCCCCGGCAAGCCAGCGCCTTCCCCTGGCCTCCCGCGGTCGTAGCGGCTCGTCGGCACGCGCCACTCAGCCCCGGCTGCCCCCCGAGCCGGTCAGGAAATGAAACACCGTGAGCAGGAACATCACAGTCGCCACGAAGGCGCATCCACCGCACTGGATCGCAGCCGGGAGGGACGCCTGATCCGCCATCCGCAGGATGCCGCCGACCAGTGCGACGATGACGCCGAGCAGCACGGCAATCGTGGCGAGGAGGATGCGCACAGTTCCCGGCGAGTTCGGCGGCACGGCACTCATCTGGGTTCCTCCGACAGGGTTCCGGTCATCAGCAGGCCGGCGACGAGATGGTCGGTAACGTCGGCCCGGAGCCCCTCGGCCGCATCCGCGAGGGCTCGATGGGCGGCGATCTGGTCGTCGAAGTCGGCGAGGACCGCGCCGATTCGCCGCTGCTCGGCGGGCGGCGGCCAGAGCGCGGGAAGCGAGCCGAGAGTCGTGGTACTGATGGAGGGAATCGCGGTAGCGGATTCGGAGCGCCTGGTGATCCACTCCTGCGCCGGCCGCGAGGACAGCAACGCCAGCAGGTACCCGGGATCCACGCCCTCGTACGCGCGCAGACGCATGAGGTTGGTACCAAGCAGCCAACCCACCTCGGCGGCACCCACCCGAGCGACGGGCCCGACCGAGCCGGTCCGAACGAACAGGATGTCGTCCTCCCACAGCGCGAACCGCGCCAGGCCCGCCGCCCCGGCGCGGGAGACCCGCTGCGGCGAACTCGTTCGGACACGCCGGTCCCGCAGGTCACGGGGCAGTACCACCGCGATCCCGTCGGCGGTGGTGGACCGGAGTTTTTTGATCACCTGGTTGGACGGGCCGGCCTGGATCGCGCACAGATCCCGCAGCACGGCACGCGACCAGCCATCAGGAAGATCGCTGGCTGCCGTGTCATCGCCTGCTGCCGTGTCACCGCTACGCAGGACGATGCCTGCGACCTTCTTGTCCGCGATGCGAGCGGCACGCGTCGGGCCCGCCAATGCCGTGGCCGGAGGCGGTGGGATCCGGGCGGTACAGCCGGGCGAGACGGCGGGCGAGACGGCGGGCGCCAGATGATCAGCGGGATCAAGCGAGTACCCCAGTCTTGTGATCTGGGCATTCGGCACGACGCGGGCCGCCCCGGCCTGGCCCATGGCCTCGGCGAGATCTGCCGTGCCTCCCGCCTGGTCCTGCCAAAGCTGGCGGCAGGCGGCGACGGCGTCGATCTCCGCCTCCGTGAGAACCCGCTGATTACCGAGCATGGGACCGGGCCCTCGCACCTCGACGAACAGCACATCGTCGCGGGCCGCGCCCGGGGCCCGCAGGCCCCACAGCATCACCGCCACCCGTGTCGTCGCGAAAAGCCGTCGCGGCAGCGCGACGACGAACTCGACGGCGCCGGTCTCGATCATCCGTTGCCGGATGAACTGTTCCCGAGGGTCATCGGACGCCGCCGCACGGTTCGGCATGAGCACGGCGGCCCGGCCGTCCGGCGTGAGCGACGCCAGTACGTGCTGTAGCCAGGCGTAGTTGTCGTTGCCCGGGGGCGGCGGCCCGAACAGCCAGTGCTCGTCCGAACGGCGCGCGGACGTCGCGTTGAACGGCGGGTTGGTCAGGACGAGATCAGCGAGCGGGCCCGGTGCGTCGCGCCAGGGTGTCTCCGAACCGGGCGTCAGCCGAACCCGGCCGTCGCTCAGGTTGACACCGATCTCAGCCAGCCGACACATGTCCGGATCGGGGCCGGCCGCGGACAGCTCACCCGACCCGCCCGCCTCACGCGCTCCTACGAGCAACTCGCCCGCCCGCACGTAGGGGTCGTGCACCCGGACGCGGTCACCCGACTTGACGAACAGCGTCGTGACCAGGTTCACCAGCGAGCGCGGGGTGGTCGAGGAGCGGCCATCCGGGCGGGCCCACAGGTCGTAACGGCTGAGCAGGTCACGGAACATTTTCGGCGGTAGAGCCTCACACAGCCGGGTGAGCTGTCCGACGTCCTCCACCGCCGGTCCGCCGAGCGCGCTGAAGGTACCGGCGGCTGCTTCGGGCGCCGACGGCAGCCCCTGAGCCCGGCGGGCCGCGTCGACCCGACGGCCTATTCCACTCATCAGCTGCCGCGGGTCGCTCTGATCGTCGGTCGCGACCCGCACATCGTCGCGCAGGCCGGCCCACGAGCCTGGATCTCTGTGGCGTAGGAAGAGCAGACCGAGCACGAAGTGGAGATAGGCGGCGCCCGAACCGCCGCCGCGGATGCGGCGCCCGAGCGGCCCGAAAATCTCCGTGAGCATCTCCTCGGCCGTGGTGCCATCCGCCTGCAGCTGCAGCTGCCGGCGCTGCTGCCCGCCCGCACCCGTACCCTTGTCGACCGACGGCCGTGCGGCGCGCCGCACCCGGTCGGCATAGGTGATGCCGTCGGGTTCACCGGCCCGGCGCTGGGCCTTGGGCACAGGCCGATCAGCCAGCCAGGCCAGCACCTCGCTGAGGCGGAAGCGTTCCATCCCTCCGTCGGCTTCCGGCCGGGGAAAGTCCGCGTGCCGGCCCTGCCAGATCGTCACCGTCTCCCGGCTGATACCCGCCCGCTGAGAGATCTCACGGCGGGTGACCAGCGGGTCGGCACCCGGGGCCCGCTCCCCCACACGGTCCGGAGACCCCGTGCTGTCTGAACGCATATGTGCATCGTGACGGGAGGGACCCGACGGCGGCAAATGCGCATCGCGATGCGCGCGATGAAGAACGAGCCCCTGACATGATGCACCGCTACGAAGGCGCTTGTTAACAGGGAATATGTAATCCACGATGCGACCCCGGACCGACGCGAGGGGGTTAACAGAAGGCTGGCCGATCCTGCCCTTCGCCGGCAGGAGAGAGCTCCCGAGTCGTTCGCGTAGCCATGCGGGCCCGACCGCGAGCAAGGTCAGGTCGGACAGGATCCGCTACGCCCGCATGACCGTCGCCCCGACGCTCGTCACCATGAGTCACCGCGACGAGGCATGTGTCGAGCTCGAGGACGTCCGCCGAATATGGCCGACGATCCCACCGGACCGGCATCGGGCTCATGACGTTCCTCGGATGTTCTGCAGGAACCTTCCCGACCCGTCGTCGAGGACCCAGAACGACCAGCCGTTGCGGTGCGGGCTGACGCTCGGCTTGTAGTGGCTGACCACGGCGCGAGCCGCGCCGGTCGGCGTCTTGAAGCTCTGTCCCCGCAGCGGCCCGGACGTGATGTCGATCCGAGACGTCTTCGGGTCGTACCTGGCCTGGGTGCGGTGCCCCTCGTAGTCGACGTACACCGCCACCACATCCACCACCTCCGAATGCTGCTTGCTCTCCTTGGATGTCTCTGTGGGTAACGTCGCCAGGCTCGCCTCAGCCACCAGGCGGGCCACCACTTCGCCTACCGTACAGCCACTTATGCGCGCGGCGAAGGCGAGCGAGCGATAGGTTTGATCGTCAACCTCTACCGAATGCGTCACGAAAACCTCCCTCCCCAGGAGCATAAGACAGCGGGAGGAGTTTACGCAAGATTTTTAAGCGGCGAGAGCTCGAGGTGCCTCCTTAGAGGGCCGCGGCGGGAGAACGGGACGCCGGCACCGACCTGGCGACGGATCCGCCCGACAAGCCGCCAGGCCCGTATGTCGTCGCCGTCGGCCGCGGGGCCGCCGGCGAACAGGAAGGTGAGCGCGGTGCGGACGGCCTCCCGTTTGCCACGCAGCACACGGGAATCGTCCTCCCAGGAGACCGTGAGGTAGCCGGGCCTGGGGGACGCGACCGTGGCGGCGAGGGTGACCTGCTCGAGTCCGGGATCGGCCGTCGCGGCGGGGTCCGGGGCGGATCCCGCTCCCGTGTCGAGCAGGGCCACACATCCGCCGATCAGCAGGCCCACCACAGCCGTGATCACGACAATGCCCACCGTGAGCCTGGCCGGTGGAACCCGCCTCTTCGGACGGGGATCGACCGGCGCCGGGGACAGGTCGGGCTCCGAAGGCGGTTCCGACTCCGGTTCCGGTTCCGGTGGCGGCGGCTCCGGTGGCGGCGGCTCCGGCGGCGGCGGTTGCGGGGACGAGGGCGGCGACGCCGGCGGGGTCGACTTTCCCGCGAGGCCCGGGCCCGACCGGGCGATGGAAGCCGGAGCGGAGCCCGGCCTGCCGGGTACCAGGTCGAGGCGGCTCTCGGGAAGCTCCCGGAGCAGTCCGGGTAGTTCGCTCGCCGGCGGGCGAGCCGTGCCCGTCTTGGCGAGGCATCGGACGATAGGCGTTCGCGGTCCATTCGAGCGTGGCGATCGAAGCATGTAGATCGTTGCGGATCGAGTTCAGTGCGGTGGACACCACGAGCTGGTCGAGGGCCACCATGAGCGCCGCGGTCGACGTCAGCGCGAGCACCCACTTCTGTGTCCTGATCACCGATGCCTCCAGATCAGACTGTGTGCCAGTACTGACCGATCTCGACCCGGCGGTTCACCGATGTGGGTCGAAGAGGTCGCGACGCGGCGAAGACGGGAGGGCTGCCCGTGTCGCACGGTGTTCAGACGATTACGTGCCAATACCACCCATAATCACCCACGGCCATCAAAAATGGTCGACCGGCGGGGACCGTTGTTCCGTACGAACCAGCCAGTGGGACCTTCTACCTGCACGTTCGGGCGGGTCGACAAGCTCGTCGAGCCGCTCGGCGCGCAGGGCATCTCGAAGTCCCAGGGCTCGCAGCTCGCCGGCAAGCGTGTGGGCATCGACCCCCGGGCGACCCGCTGGACGACACGGCCGGCGTAGGCGGCCTGCGCGAGGACGAGGCCAAGCCGAGGGTCGCACAGCGGGGACGCCCCAGCCGCGTGACGACTGCCTGCGCCCCACGCGGCCGGGCGGGAGCGTGGGCGGACTCACGATACTGACCGCGCCGGCAGGGGTTGAGGTTCCGGCGCAACGGCAATAACGTGGTCGTTATCATGGTTGCATGTCCTGGGACGTCGTGGTCCACCCTGATGCAGTCGACGAGTTGGCCAAGCTCCCCGCCGACGAGCGCACGGCGATCGACAACGCCCTCGACAAGCTGCGAGAACGCGGCACGGATCTTCCGTTCTCACACACCAGTGCCGTCGTGGACGCCGACCATCTGTGGGAGCTACGCCCCCGAGGTGGCGACAGTCCGTGGCGGGCGTTCTACAGGCGGATGGGGGCAAAGCTCGTCGTCGTTGGCGCCATCGGACACCACGACAAGCGGAAGTACAAGCGGGCAGTCGCCCTGGCCGTGGAACGGCTCAACGATCTGAAGGAGGACTGATGAAGCTGTCGGAGCTCAAGACCCTCGACCAGGTCATCGAAGAGCACCGCCAGGACCCGGAGTTCCGCGAGGAGTGGGACGCGCTGGCGTTCGCCCGGAAGGTCGCCCACCAGGTGATCGCATATCGGGTCGAACACGGCCTCACGCAGCGGGCCCTCGCCGAGCAGGTCGGCTTCAAACAGCCCGCTATTGCGCGCTTGGAAATTGCCGAGACGCAGCCGCGGCTCGAAACGCTGGCGAAGCTCAGCAAGGCCACCGGTTTGACCTTTAACCTTCACGTCGCCAATGGAGCCGTCGAGATCGTTCAGGTCGCCTAGTGCGCTGGCCATGAACGTTTCCGGTCGTGGTCAGGTGCTGGTGGGGTGGTTGCGGGCACACCGTCAGGGATGGGGGACGTTGACCGGTTCCTGGGGGTGATCCGTGATGGCACAGCTGGTACG
>NZ_UBIZ01000599.1:0-1497 GCF_900465275.1 Parafrankia sp. Ea1.12
GGACCTGCGCCGCGGCGTCACGGCCGGCTACGAGGCCCTGGCACGCTTCGGCCCGGACCCGCGCAACGCACCCCATCTCGTGTTCGGCGAGGCGGACCGCCGCGGCTGCGCGGCCGAGCTCGAGGCCCGGGTCCTGCGCCGGGCACTCGCCGCCCGCGATCATCTTCCCGACCGTTGTTTTCTCGCCGTCAACGTGTTCCCGCATCTCCTTTCCTCCCCCGAGGTCGCGGCGGTCTGGCGGGGCGCCGATCTCTCCCGCATCGTTCTCGAGCTGAACGAGGCCGTCGACATCGAGCGCGCGACCGGTCTGACGGCGACCTCGCAGGAGCTGCGGGACCACGGCGCGTTCCTCGCCATGGACGATGTCGGTTCGGGATATGCCGGCCTGCGCCAGCTCACCCACATCCGGCCCGATTTCGTGAAACTCGACGCGTCACTGGTCTCGAACATCGACGACGACCAGGTGAAGATCGCACTCACCGAGCTGGTCGGCGGATTCGCCAGCCGCCTCAACGGCTGGGTCATCGCCGAGGGTGTGGAGCGCGTCCAGGAGCTGACCATGCTGGTCGCCCTCGGCGTCCCCCTCGGGCAGGGCTTCCTGCTCGGACGGCCGTCCGCCCGCTGGCAGGAGCTCGACCCGGCCGTGGCCAGGCGGATCAGGCTGCTCTCCGCGCGCTCCGACCGTTCCTCGCGCATCGTGAGCCTGATGGAGCCGGTCCGGATCTCGACCGGCGACTACGGGCGCTGCGGCCAGGTCCCGGGCTGCCCGCCCTGCGCGCGCTCGCCCGCTCCAAGCGACGACGCCGGCTCGCCGTCCCCGGGCGGACGTCCCGAGGAACACGCCGAAGAACACGCCGAAGAACACGCCGAGGATCACGAAACGCTCAGGGGCGACGGTTCCGGTGGCGGGACTGCCATCATCGTCAGCAACCGGTGCCGGCCGGTCGCCGTGCGGCTGGCCGGCGGCGCGGGTGGGCGGGAGCCGCAGCGGATTCCCACGTCGCTGTTCGCGCTCCCGGACGAGCCCGTCACGGAGGTCGCCCGCCGGGCGATGACCCGGCCCGCCGGCTGCCGGTTCGACCCGGTGATAATCGTGACCGAGATGGGACGGCCTCTCGGCCTGGTACGGATGGAGCGCCTGATGCTGCGTCTCGCGGATCTGTCGGCCGCATGAGGCGGAACCGATTCTGGACGGCGCAGGCGCTGATGGGCCCGCGCCCCGTCGGCGACCCGGGCGCGCGGGTGCGCGAGGTGAGCATCGCGCGGCCGCCCGCCATGAAGGAGTTCTACTGCGGGGCGATCATCCCCGGCTGCGAGGCCCGGTTCGTCGCCGGCACCGAGGACGAGCTCCTCGGCGCGGTCAACACCCACGCCCGGGTCGACCACTCGATGGCCGACGTTCCCGCCGAGCTGGTCGACCAGGTCCGGCAGGGCATCAGGGACGCCGAGCCGGCCTCCCTCAACGACTGATCACGGCACTGGCCGCGGCGCAGGTCG
>NZ_UBIZ01000543.1:0-863 GCF_900465275.1 Parafrankia sp. Ea1.12
GTAGCTTTCGGGTGTCTTGTCGTAGCGGGTGGCCAGACCCCGCCATTCCTTGATCTTGTTGATGCCGCGCTCCACGGTGTTGCGGTCTTTGTAGAGCGTGGCGTCGTGGCTGACCGGGCGGCCTCCGGCGCTGCCGCGCTTCTTACGGTTGGCCATCTGGTCGGCCTTCTCCGGGATCACCGCCCGGATCTTCCGTGTGCGCAGGTGGGCGCGGTTGGCGCGGGAGGAGTACGCCTTGTCTCCGGCGACCGCGTCCGGCCGGGTCCTGGGGCGGCCGACCGGTCCACGCACCTTGATCTTCTTCAGGGCCGGGAGGAAACGCGGGCTGTCCGCGGCCTGTCCGGGGGTGAGGATGATGGACAGTGGGCGGCAGCGCCGGTCGGTCGCGAGGTGCACCTTGCTGGTCAGCCCGCCCCGGGAGCGTCCCAGTTCGGCGGCCTTCAGCCGGGCTTTGCGGCGTCGGCGTACCGTGCGGCGCCGTGCCCGTTCGGCTTCCTCTCCGTCCTCGGGTGCCTCGGTTACGGAGTCGTTTTGCCCGGTTTCTGAAGCCCCTTTTCCTGCCTCAGGGCTTTCTCCATGTCCTCCAGGAGGTCCGGGTCGACCACCATGCCCGCCGCGTGGTGATGCGCGCGGGCGACGGTGGAGTCCACGCTGACCAGGCTGAGATCGACATCGTCGCGGGCCGCCGCCTCGGTGATCATTGCGTCCATGAGGGTCTGGAAGACCCCGTCACGCGCCCACATACGGAACCGGTCGTAGATCGTCGACCAGGAGCCGTAGCTGTTCGGCACGTCCCGCCAGGGGCTTCCGGTACGGAACCTCCACATCACCGCGTTGAAATAGCTGCGCAGGTCAGGGATCGG
>NZ_UBIZ01000523.1:0-250 GCF_900465275.1 Parafrankia sp. Ea1.12
CACATGGAAATGATCGACCACCACGGTGGCCTGCGGCAGTCCGGTGCGGATCGCCGCCCGACACAACGGGGACATGTCGATGGCCACGAAACGAACCCCCTGGCGCCAGGTGAGCGGGGTGTCGGCCGGCCAGGCCAGCACATCGCCGGCGGCCCGTCCCTCGATCTGCCCCAGCAGACCGCCGCAGCCTGCGGCGTCGACGAATCCGGTGTGCCAGCGATCGGCCGCCGCAGACCACTTCCCCGTCTGC
>NZ_UBIZ01000522.1:0-9192 GCF_900465275.1 Parafrankia sp. Ea1.12
GCCCGGCAGCCCTTCGCCGCCACCCGGCGGATCTCGTTCACCATCAGCTCCGGCTTCCAGGTCGGAAGCAGCGCCAGCGGGATGAACCGGCCCGGGTAGGTGCCGGCCCACTCGTCGATGTGCCAGTTGTTGTACGCCTGGATCATCGTGACCGTGGTGTCGGTCTTGTAGTGGTTGAGATGCCCGGCGCTGAACCCGGCGAACGTCGGGAAGCACATCGACGCCAGGATCCCGTTACGGTCCATGTCCCGGACCCGGTCGTGGATGTCGTACACCCCCGGGCGCATCTCGGCGAAGCCGGCCGGGTCCTTGCCCCACTCCTCCGCCGGCCACGAGACGACCGCGTTCAGGCCACTGACGCCCGTCACCCGGCCCTGGTAGATCCACTGGTCCACGCCCTTGTCGTTGCGCACGACGTGCGGCGCCTGGTCGACCAGGTTCGCCGGGACGTGGTTCTTGAACATGTCGGGCGGCTCGACCACGTGGTCGTCGATGCTCACCAAGACCATGTCGTCGATGTTCATGATCCTCCTCGACTGGCGGGTCCGGGGCGTGCGCCAGACCACATCGTCAGCGTCTCTATCTGTTTCTACGCTTCCCGGCTCTGGCCGTCTCTGCGTATTCGGCCAACAAGCCCACGAAATCGGTCAGGGATCCGCTCGGCTCATCCCGGGTGACCGGGGTGCGTCGGTGCGTCATCAGGACACCCCGACACCGTTCCCGGCAGGGCGACGTCTCGGCGCATCCATACCCCCTCCCTGATCAACCATGACCGATGAGCAGGTCAAGCGCCATCGAAGCCGGCCACGCCCCACCCGGGATCCGGCCGCGCCGCATCGTGGTGGATTAGTCACTCAAAGTAGCGCTGCCGTGAATCGATCAGGAATCGATCGGGCCGGATCTGGGACGCCGCCACCGGCCGGCCTGTCGGTTGGCGGCTTGAGCAGTTGCCCGATGGCGAGCTGGCGGTCTGGTCAGCGTCTCGGCGGATAACGCTGCCCGTCACCGTCACCGTCACCGTCACCGCTCGGCCCGTGCCGAGCCGGACGTGCCGACGGCGGCGAAGAAGTCGGCCACTGCCGCGGCTACACGCCGCGGCGCCCTCTCCGGCCCGAAATGGTCGAGGTCCCCGAAGGTGACGAGGCTGGCGCGGGGCAGAATCCCGGCGAGCTGTCGGGTCGCGCGTCCGGCCGCGGTGTCGTCACTGTCCCTGCCGGCCATGAGCAGCGTCGGAGTCGTGATCGCGCGGTAGCGGTCGGGCTGGTTCGCCACCCTCGCCGCTTCCTGATGCTCCCTGATCGTCCCGCCCAGCAGGGCGTGTTTCCGACGGCGTTCGGCGGGTCTGATCGCGAATGCCAGGATGAGTCCGAGCAGGGCACGAGGGACCCGTCCCGTCGTCTCGGGGTTCACGCCACGGACGAAGGTGATGAACGCCTGCCGTGGCCGGCCGCGATCGAGTTCGTCCTGGCAGCGCCGCGCCCATTCCAACGTCACGGGCCCGACGCCGTCGAGGAGGACTCCGGGTTCGTATGCGGCGGCGCCGTCGAACGCACCGACTCCGACTCCGACGGGGGCACCGGCACCGGCAGTGGCACCGGTGTTCCGCAGGGCCTCCAACAGCAGGAATCCGCCGAAGCTGTGCCCGACGACGAATCGAGCTCGCGTCGCCGCTCGGACGGCCTCGAGGTCGGCGAGCTCCTTGGCCGCCGTGTAGGCGTCGCCCTGCGGGCCGCTGGCACCGCGCCCCCGTCTCTCGATTGTGTGGACCGTGAACCCGCTCGCCAGCGCGGCCGCGAATCCATCAAGGTCCGCCGCGACCGCGAGGGCTCCCGGAACAAGCAGAAGACCGGGGCCCCGGCCAATCGTCCGATAACTGATCACCGTTCCGTCGGTCGATTCCACACTCCCTGTCTCGACCTGCGTAGCCACCACGCCACTTCCTTTCGGGCTCCGATATACGTGCGCATTCCGCCGGGCGTGGGATCCAGAAAATCGCGCCACGACCCGCCATCACCCGACCAGGATCGAATCGATCCGGACGGTCGCATCGTATGGAACAGGTCCAGCAAAGGAAATCACGCACTAGTGCACCAGAATTTGATGGCCGGATAGCATCCGTTCCCAGGCGACATGCGCACTAGAGCAGTCCGGGAAGAGGCACGCTGTGGTCATCTCCGATTCGGAGGACGTCCCGCCATACCTGCGGATCACCGCCGAACTGCGGCGGCGGATCACATCCGGCGAGCTGCGGCCGGGCGAGCGGCTGCCGTCGACCCGCCAGATCGTCCGCGAGTTCGGCATCGCGATGGCCACGGCCACCAAGGTGCTCGCGACGCTCCACCAGGAGGGTCTGGCCCGACCTCTCCCGGGTGTCGGCACGATCGTCGACTTCTCGGGCCCGCATCCCCGGAGCCCTGGTGCTGCCCGGCCCCGTGCCGGCGGCCATCCGACGTCGGGGCTGGCCCGACCGCGGATAGTGCGGGTGGCGGTCGACATAGCCGACCTGGAGGGGCTGGCGGCGCTGTCCATGCGTCGCGTGGCCGTCGAGCTCGGTGTCACCACCGTGGCGCTCCACCGGCAGGTGGGCGGGAGGGGACAGCTGGTGCTGTCGATGGCCGACATGGTCTTCGCCGAGGCACCGCCACCCGACCCACCGCCGGCCGGCTGGCGCCGGTGCCTGGAGGCGGCGGCACGGTCCCAGTGGGCCATGTACCGCCGGCACCCCTGGCTGGCACAGGCGATGTCCTTCACCAGGCCCCTGATGTCGCCGCAGATCAAGGCTCATGCGGAGTGGGTGATGCGGGCACTGCACGGACTCGGTCTCGACCCGGTGGCCATGATCCACGTACACACCACCCTGGCCGCCCACATCCGTGGGCTGGCCCTGAACCTGGAGGCGGAGGCGGAGGCGGTGCAGGACTCGGGCCTCACCGACGAGCAGTGGATGGACGCCCACGGCACTTCCGCGATCACCCCACCGGCGGCGACTTCGGCTCACCCGCTGCTGGCGAGCGTCCCGCCCCGATCCCTCGACCTCGACTCGCTCTTCGAGTTCGGCCTGCAACGCCTCCTCGACGGCATCGCCATCCTGATCGAGACGAGTCGCTGCCCCGTTCAGCCTCCCCCGCAGGCCGTGTCCAGGCCGATGAGCGGTGACGAGAATTCGCCGGAGCGTGGTGCCTCCGCGTGACCCGGGTCTCATCTCCTGCCCTTGATCTCAACCGCGGTCGAGGTCGCAGACTCGACCTTCGTCAACGGCGATGAAGGGATGTCCGATGAAGGCAGCGGCGTTCGCGCGGCACGGTGGCCCGGAGGTTCTCGAGCTGATGGATCTGGCCACGCCGGTGGCCGGGCCCGGCCAGGTACGGGTCCGGGTCCGGTTCGCCGGTGTCCAGCCGATCGACTGCGCCGTCCGCGCGGGCTGGGCACCGCCCGGGGTGACACCCCGGCTCCCGACGATTCCCGGCAACGAGTTCGCCGGGGTCGTCGACCAGGTCGGCGACGAGGTCGATGGAGTCGGCGGGATCGACGGCGTCGACGGCGGGGGTCACGGCGTCGCGGTGGGCGCCGAGGTGCTCGGCTTCGGGCAGCTGGGTGCGTATGCCGAGTATCTGGTGGTACCGGCCGGCCAGGTGACCGCCAAGCCGGCCGGCATGTCCTGGGAGGTCGCGGGTGGGTTCAGCGGCGGGGCGCAGACCGCCCACATCGCGCTGCGGGAGCTGGGCGTCGGCAGGGACGACACCGTCCTGATCCACGCCGCCGCCGGCGGGGTCGGGACGGTCGCCGTCCAACTGGCCGTACGCGCCGGCTCGACCGTCATCGGCACCGCCGGCGCGGCCAACCACGACTATCTCCGCTCACTGGGCGCGATCCCGGTCGCCTACGGCGACGGCCTGGTCGAACGCGTCCAGGCGATCGCGCCCGCGGGCGTGGACGCCGTGCTGGACGGAGCCGGCGGCGACGCGCTGACCACGTCGCTGGCGCTGGTCGCCGACCGGAGCCGGATCCTCACCCTCGTCGAGCACGGCCGGGCGGGGGAGCTCGGGATCCGGGTCACGCCCAACCTCCGGTCAGCCGCCCGGCTCGCCGAGCTGGCCGACCTCCAGGCGCACGGAGCCCTGCACATCAACGTCCGCCGGGTCGTCCCGCTCGCGGACGCCGCCGAGGCGCACCGGGAGCTGGAGACGAGACACGGCCGCGGCAAGATCGTCCTTGCCGTCAGCAGCGGCTGACGGCCACCGCCCCTGCAGTGGCGCGCAGGAGGCGCCACTGCCTCTGCCCGCGCGGCACGGGGAGTGACGGCGCCCGTCTCAGCCCTCCTAGGCCCTCCTCAGCCCGCCTCGGTTGCAGCCAGGAGGCGGCCATCCCGGTCGTAGGCCCGGACGACCGGTCGATTGGCCTGGTACCAGTCGTTGAAAAGCGTCGGGTTGTTCCGTCTGAAGTCCTCGAACCCGGGCTCACCGGGCCGTGGACCAGGCTCGGGCGGATCGATCTGGACGGTCCTGACCACGACCTTCCCGTCCTGGATGGGAACCTCGACGATTTCGCCGGACGGAGTCGTCGCGGTGACCCGGGCAACCCGGGCCGACACCCGTCCGCCACAGTCATGGACCGTGCGACTGTCACCGGGGCCGCTACCGAAGCCGGCTCCGAGGCGGCCTCCGAAGCCGCCGCCTATCCTGTGACTTCCGCCGGCGTACTCCAGCTCGAGATCGGTCCGGGGCACCGCATCGTGCCCGCCCCCCCAGCTGTAGACATACGCCCCGTCGATGTCCAGCCGACCTGCCGCGTCCGCCGGCACGTCGCAGTCGACGAACGTCGAGGGGTTCGACAGGATCACGGTCGCTCCGGCGGCGTCCCGCGCCGCCGCCCACACCGTCAGCCCACCCGGCTGGAAGCGCGCCGGGTCCGCCGGCCCAGGACCGGACTGTAGGCACTCGACCACGAGATGTGCCGCTTCGTCCGGAGTGAAGGTGACCGGCTGGAGCCGGGTGATCCGCGGGGCCGGCGGAAGGTCGGCGGGCGCGAGGGATGCCTTCCCCGTGCCGCCCCCCAGAGTCAGGCCGGCCGCGATCCCCACCGCGGCCACGGCGCACGCCACCGCCGGGGCGGCCCGCCGCGCGACCCGACGACGGCGCTCCCCCGGAACCCGGGCCCGTACGCCGGCCCACAGATCACCCGACGGCCGGACGTCCACCGTTCGCTCCGCGCCACGAAGGCGTTCGATCATCTCCTCGTCGGAGGTCATGCCGCACCTCCCCTCGTCCCGTTCAGTTCCGATGCGCCGAGCTGGGGCGGCACGGCGCCGTCGCCGGATCTCGACGGCTGCCGCACGCCGTCGGACCGCGGTCCCATCGCCGTCCCCAGCGACGGATCGGCCCGCAACCGGGCCAGGCCCCGTGACGCGTGGGTCTTCACAGTCCCGACCGAGCAGCCGAGGATCTCCGCGACGCGGGCCTCGGACAGGTCCTCGCAGTAGCGCAGCACCACGACGGCCCGCTGCCGGGTGGGCAGGGCGGCCAGCGCCGCCGCGAGTCCCGCCCGGTCCTCCACCGCCGCCAGCTCGCCGGCGGACCCGCCGACCAGCCTGTCGGGCACCGTGGGCATCAGCGTCTCGACCACCCGGCGACCGCGGAACCGTCGCCGATGAGCGTTGACGAGAATTCGCCGCACGTAGGCGTCAGGGGAGTCGCACACACGGACCTTCCGCCAGGCGACGAAGGTACGTGCCAACGCCGTCTGCGCCAGGTCCTCCGCCTCGGCCGCGTCGCCGGTCAGCAGGTACGCCAGCCGCAGCAAGGCCGGCAGCCGGGCGGCGAAATACGCCCGGAACTCATCGTGTCCGTCATCGTCCATCAGCTCTCCTCAACCCTCCAGAGGCCCCCAGGACCCGCTCAGGTTGACCGAGACGGAGCTGACCGACTCGACGCCGCCAATGACGCCGATCATGGCGGCCGCGTTGATCCTGGGCACGACGGCCCGTCCCGATCCGCGTGGGTGAGGCTGGTCGGGCGCGCCGTACGCCGGAAGAGGTTTGACTTCGAGCGCGCTCGAAGTCCTAGCTTCGAGGCATGACCGCGATCGACGAGCTCAGCGAAGACGGTCCTCGGGTGCCGGCCGGGCGTACGTCGGGCTGCCGGGCACCCGGGCCGGGACGGCCCTCCGTCGGCGTCGCCGGGCCGGCGGACAGCGGCCTCACCATCGCGGAGACGGCGACGGTGAGCGGCGTGAGCGCGCACACTCTGCGGTACTACGAGCGGGTGGGCCTCATGCTCGATCGGGTGGCGCGCGCTCCGTCGAGCCATCGCCGCTACGACGACGAGGACCTGCGCTGGATCGCGACGCTCACCGCGCTGCGCCAAACCGGCATGCCGATCCGCCAGATCGCGCGGTACGCGGCGCTTGTACGGGCCGGCCACGGCAACGAGACCGAACGGCTCGAGCTGCTCACCGCCCACAAGGAGCGCGTCACCGAGCGTCTCGATGAGGTTCGCCGCCATCTCACAGCCATCGACACCAAGATTGATATCTATCGGGAGAGGACCAGACGACCGATGCCCCACGACACATTGCGCCAGGTACCGCTCGGTTCCCAGGGACTCCAGGTCAGCGTGCAGGGCCTCGGCTGCATGGGCATGTCCGACTTCTACGGCGCAACCGACGACAACGAATCGATCGCCACCATTCAGCGCGCGCTCGGCCTGGGCGTCACCTTCCTCGACACCGCCGACATGTACGGGCCGTTCACAAACGAGCGACTGGTCGGGCGGGCCATCTCCGGCCGGCGCGACGAGGTGACGCTCGCGACCAAGTTCGGGATCGTCCGTGACCCGGACAATCCCCAGGCCAGGAACATCAACGGCCGGCCGGAGTACGTCCGCTCAGCCTGCGACGCATCCCTGTCCCGCCTCGGGGTCGACCACATCGATCTCTACTACCAGCATCGGGTCGACCCGACTGTGCCGATCGAGGACACCGTTGGCGCCATGGCCGAGCTGGTCACCGCCGGGAAGGTGCGCTACCTCGGCCTCTCCGAAGCATCGCCGGCCACGATCCGCCGGGCGCACGCCGTGCATCCCATCTCCGCACTGCAGACCGAGTACTCGATCTGGTCACGCCACCCCGAAGAGAAGATCCTCCCGACGGTGCGCGAGCTCGGCATCGGCTTCATCGCCTACAGCCCGCTCGGACGGGGGTTCCTCACCGGAACCTTCCGTACCCAGAACGACTTCGAGGCCGGCGACTTCCGCGCCAGCATGCCCCGGATGAACTCCGAGAACCTCGACGCCAACCTCTCGGTCGTCGCCCAGATCGAGGAGATCGCGGCGGCGCGGAACGCGACACCCGCCCAGGTCGCGCTCGCCTGGGTGCACCACCAGGGCGACGACATCGTCCCGATCCCCGGAACGAAACGACGTCGTTACCTGGAGCAGAATGTCGCCGCCGCCGGCCTCTCGCTGACTCCGCACGAGTTGGAAATCCTGACGAAGGCCGGCGAGGCTGTGCAGGGCGAGCGCTACCCGGACATGTCCAACGTCAATCTGTGATGTGAGAGCACACCGGTGCCGGCGGCCGTTCTCCTGTTCAGAGCTGGTTGTAGACGGATTTCGTCTGGAGGTACATCTCGATGCCGTCCTTGCCGAACTCGCGGCCCCAGCCGGACTGCTTGTAGCCGCCGAACGGCATCTGGTGGTCGAAGACCAGCTGGCAGTTCAGCGTGATGGTGCCCGCCTCGATCCGCTTGGCGAGGCGGTGGGCCCGGGCGCCGTTCTGCGTGTAGACGGCGCCGGCCAGACCGTAGGTCGTGTCGTTGGCCAGGGCGATGGCCTCGTCCTCGTCGTCGAACGGCAGGACGGCGACCACCGGCCCGAAGATCTCCTCGCGGTACAGCCGTGCGTCGGTGGAGACGTTGGTGAGCACGGTCGGGTGCACGAAGTATCCCTTGCCTTGTGGGAGTTCGGCAGCGAACCCGGTACCGCCCTGATCACCGAGTTCATGGCCCTGGCCAACCACCGCAAGACCATCCGCGCGGAGATCGCCGAAATCGCCGAGCGATCCCGCGAGGCACAACTGGAGTCGCTCACCCGTAGAGCCGCCGATGAGGATCTCGGCCTCCCCGACGTGCCCCCGATCGCGCTCCTGGTCCTGATGACCATGGTCTCCAGAGGAATCATGATGGAAAATTCCCTGGGAGTGACCCTCGGACATGCGGAAGCCCTGGCGGTCATCGAGAACATTCTCGCCACCGTCGAGAACAGGTCAGACTCGGCCCACATCGACGGCGTCACCGAAACGCGCGCCGCCGGCCTGTGACACGATTCCACCCCTTTCCAACTCGGCACCATGTACTACAGATGAGTGCCAGACCTTCGGAAAACTCGTTCGGCTGGTCCCACCCGATGCTGACGCCCCTTCGTGGCTGTCCTGTCGGGTTGCGCCCTGGAGCGCCTCGTCGAAATGAGGCGTCCACATCGTTCACTCGCCCCCCTTGCTGACGCCGCCGAGTTGTTCGATCCGCTGGGCCGCAGGTCGGTCAGCGCGGCGACGGAGGCGGTGAGTGAGCCGTCCGGCGCACGAGCAGACGGCTCCGAATCCTGTGACGTGACACCGCCCGTCAGCGGCCCCGGTGCCCTGGCGGCTCAGGGCGCGGTGAGTGCTTCGGTGGGTTGGAGGCGGGAGGCGCGGGTGGCGGGGTAGAGCCCGGCGCCCGCGCCGACGACGAGGGTGGCGCCGAGTCCGAGAAGCATCGCCCAGGACGGGACGACGGTTGGCCAGGCCTGAGTGGTGGCGTAGCACGTGGTGACGCCGGTGCCGAGGATGAGTCCTGTGATCCCGCCTAGCGTGGATAGGAGAAGCGCTTCGGCGAGGAACTGGTTGCGGATGTCCCCGCGGGTGGCGCCGAGGGCGCGGCGGAGTCCTACCTCGCCTCGTCGTTCGAGGACGGAGATGACCATGGTGTTCGCGACGCCGATGCCGCCGACGAGTAGCGCGACCGATCCGAGGCCGAGCAGGAGCGCGCCGAGTGTGGAGTCGGCCGCGTGCTGTGCGGCGAGGGCGTCGGAGGGGCGGGAAACGTCAACCTCGTTGGGGGCCACGGGGTTGGCGGTGCGGGCGAGCAGCGTCTGTACGGCTTCGACATGGTCGGGGTTTGCTCGGGTGTACGCGGTGGTCGGGTAGGTGTCGAAGCCGAGC
>NZ_UBIZ01000516.1:0-9211 GCF_900465275.1 Parafrankia sp. Ea1.12
GGTGTTGCCGGTGTTGCCGGTGTTGCCGGTGTTGCCGGTGTTGCCGGTGTTGCCGGTGTTGCCGGTGTTGCCGGTGTTGCCGGTGTTGCCGGGGTCGTCGGTGCTTTCGGTGTCCGGCTGGCCGCGTGTGCTCATTGTGGAGCCACGGTAGTCGGCCGGTCCTCGTCTCCGGTGCGTGTCTGGACGTTGGCTGACGTCTTCCGCCGGACCCGGATCGGGGCCGTCGGGCCCCGCCCGCGTGACGAACAGCAGCCGCCGGATACCGGCGCGTGCCCCTCTGGTACCCCTTCCGTGGGCTCCTCACCGGGTGACGCGCGGCGCTGAGCTGGAGCTGAGCGAGGGCTGGACCGCGACTGCAACATCCAGGACATCTCGGCGTCATGTCGCGCTGCGACTCTGACGCGCGTGCAGCGCCCCCACCGCCACCGTCTGCGACCGGCCCCTACCGAGGCCGCCGTCGCCGTCCGGTCGTCCGCTGTCCCGTCCGCCGGTGCGCCCTCCGATCCGGAGCGCCGAGCGACGACCAGGACGATTCCGGCCTACGCCGGTCGCCGGCACGGGTAGAACGCGAGTGGCCCTGCAACCCGGACGAGGAAAGATCGAGGGCCGGCACTATCTGCCCTCCACCCCCGAGACAATCAGCTGGGGTGCCCTCCCGACCGCGCGGACGCGGCCGGTCCTCAGCATCGACCCCGGCACGACCGTCACCATCGACACCGTCAGCCAGGAAGGGATCCTCGAGGACCAGGGGCGGGACCCGGACACGTTCTTCCGCGGTTTCGGCGTGGCGCCGTCCGAGGTGCTCGAGGACGCGCGGGCGATCGCCGCGTCCGGGATACCGCACCGCTTCGGCCGCGACGGCGCGCACATCGTGACGGGCCCGGTGTACGTCCGGGGCGCCGAACCCGGCGACGTGCTGCGGATCGACGTCATCTCACTGCACCCGCGCGCCCGCTACGGCGTGATCTCCACCCGGCACGGCGCCGGCCTGCTCGCCGGCGAGTTTCCCGAGACCCCGGCACCCGACCTCGACGCCGACGCCCGGCGCTGGCAGGCATATCGGACGGACACGTCCTTCTGCGCGGTCGAACGCCGCCGCGGCCGGCTCTTCGGATCCATGCCGAGCGGCCGCGACACCCGGATCCGCTTTCCGCTCAACCCGTCGCTGGGCATCATGACCGTTGCCGCGGACGTCCCCGACGGCCCGGTCGCCTCCGACTCGGTGGGCCGGCACGGCGGCGCGCTGGACTGCCGTGATCTCGGCCCGGGCTCACATCTCTACCTGCCGATCCAGGCACCGGGCGCGCTCTTCGCCGTGGGTGACCCCCACTACGCCATCGGCGACGGCATGATCGGCGCGACCGCGCTGGAAGGTCCGCTGCGAGCCACCCTCCGCCTGGTGACCCTGCGGGACGCGGCGGCCCGGGCCGCTCTCGGCTCACTGCGGGAGCCGTTCATCGAGACCGACGAGCTGTGGATAACGTCGGGATTCGACCCCGATCCGCGGGAGGCCCTGCGCCGGGCGGCCCGCGCGGCGGTGATGTTCCTCCAGACGAAGGTCGGGCTGGACCGGGCGGCCGCGGTCGCTTACCTGTCCTCGGCGGCGGACTTCGGGGTCGGCCGGCTGGCGGGCGGCCCGGAATCCGGGTACTGCCGCATCCGGCGCGCGGACTTCAGCGAGCCCACACCGGTGAAGGCCCGACTGCCCCGAGCCGGTTTCGCCCGCATCGTCGGCGGCACGGACGGCGACACCGACCGCGACCATGACCATGATGCCGGCCGCGGCGGTGACGGTGACGGTGACCATGATGCTGGCCGGGATCGCGGCGGTGACGGTGACCTTGACGTCGACCGTGGTCATTATGGCGGTGGTGACCATGGCGGTGGTGGTGACCATGGCGGTGACGAGGCCCGCCCCCCGGAGCAGAACCACGTTTCTGACCGGGACCGTGCCCCTGAGCGGGACCGCATGCGCGACGCCCCGCCGCCCCAGCCTCTGGAAACCCCCACCGACGACGGGGCCGCCTCCATTACCCGGGGCCCGGCCGCCTGACCGGAGAGGCCTCTCAATACAAGCGTGGCGGGTGAGTGAGCGTATGGACTCATTCACCCGCCACGCATTTATCGGGGTTGGTTAGGCGTCGTCTAGGCCTTCTTGGTCGGAGAGGGGGATGGGGCGCCAGCGCTGGCGACGTTCGTCGGGGTCGGAGTGGACGGAGGGCACGCCGCCGACCGGGGGAAACGAGCCCGCCATCATGCCGTTCTGCGGGACGTTCGGGAGGCCGGCCGCCCCGTCCGGTGCGACTGGCCCGAATGCTCCGGCCGCCGCGCCGGTCCCGCCAGCCGCCGTGGTCCCGCTGGGCGGCATGCTGCGGCTGGACGATGTGGTGTCGCCGGGTGTCGGGGTCCCGCCGGGTGCCGTGGTCCCACCGGGCGGCATGCTGCCGGTGGGGGATGGCATCGCGTTGGGCGGTGCTGATCCACCGGGGGTTGCCGCCCAGTCGATGCGCGTCAGATCGTCGAGGGGCTCCGGTGCGCTGGGGCGCGCCGGTCCGCCGGCCTGGGGTGAGCTCGAGGGAGTCCTCCCGCCGGGGGAGGCGGCATCGCCAGGCAGTGACGGTGCGTTGGGCGAGAGCGATACGCCCGGCCAGGAGTCCGGACCCGGGTAGATGTGCGGGACGCCCGGGAACCCGTTCGGGGCGGTCCCGACCGATGCCCAGCCGGTCGGTGACCCGCCGGAGGTGGGCCATCCCGCGGTCGCCGAGTTCGGCGTGGCCGCGTTCGCCGGTGGGGTGGCCGGGGTCTGGGTGCTCGGAGTCGGGCCTCCGGCCGGTCGTGATCCGGGGGTCTGTGGTTCCGAGGCCGCCGCAGCGGCGGCCTGGCCCGAGCCGGGTGTGCCGCTCAGCAGGGGTGCCCCGTTCGCGCCGGGTGAGCCGGACGGGCCGGGTGCCGCGATTGGGCCGGACGGGCTGGTCGAGCCGGCCGGGGCCGGGGGCGCGGTGCTGGGCAGGGCCGAGTCGGTCCGAGGGTCCCAGGAGGCCCCCGCGGCCCCGGGAGCGAGGTCCGGGTCGGTGGCCCCGTGGCCCGTGATGCCCGGGCCCGCGAGTCCGGAGCCGTGGGTGCCCCGGCCCACGACACCCAGCCCGAGGACGCTGAGGCCCGCGTCGCCGACGTCCGTGTTGCCGCGGTCCGCGTTGCCGGTGCCCCCTGATCCAGGGCCGGTGGCGCCGATGCCTGCCTCGCCCAGGCCAGCGGTGCCGGTGCCCGCGCCGATGCCCCCGCCCGGCTGGGCGGTGCCCGAGCTGCCCGCGTCCCGACCCGACGGCTCCGCCGGTGTGGCGGTCGAGCGTGCGTAGCCGTGGAAACCTGTCGCTGAGGGGTCGCTCTGGGGGGTTGGCCCCGAGCCCGGACCGAACGTGGCCGGGCTGGCCGGCGCCGGCGGCGGCACGGACGCCGACGGCGGTACGGACGCCGGCGCGGCCGCGGGCGCCGCCGGCGCCGGCGGTACGGGGCTCGCGTAGGCGGGGGCGGCGAGGAGCTGGGTCACCAGCATCGCCGGATCCGGCTGATCGGAGACCGGCGGCGCGAGCGCCACCGGGATGGTGGGGGCGATGCCGGCCGCGGCGAGCCGGGGCCACAGCGGGGCGAGCGCCGCCTCCGGGTCGATCTCGAACTCCGAGCGGCGGACCCGCCAGATGCGCCAGCCGACCCGGCGCAGCTCGCGTTCGCGGGTCAGGTCCCGCTCGACGTCCTCGGTGGAGCGGGTCGCGTCGCCGTCGCATTCGACGGCGAGCCGGGCGCGGCCGCCGGAGACCACGAGGTCGAACCGCCGGCCGTTGATCTCGACCTGCGGGGTGACGTGGTATCCGCGTGAGCTCAGCGCCAGGAACACCCGCTGCTCGAAGAGCGAGTCGAACCTGGGGTGCGGCAGCACCGGGCTCACCTCGGACGGCGAGAGCGGGGTCGCCATGATCGCCATCGGCGCCGACACCGAGTGCGCGAGGACGTAGCTGAGGTAGCTGTGCCGCAGGTCGCCCGGGTCCAGGTCGGCGGTGGAGACCGAGTGGAACAGCCAGACCTGGTCCCGGGCCCGGGACGCGGCGACGTTGAACCTGCGCTGGTACTCCAGCCTGGTCAGCGAGGTGGTGGACGTGCCTGGCGCGATCACGAGCGACAGGAAGACCACGTCCCGCTCGTCACCCTGGAAGTCCGGAGGCGAGCCCACCCGCAGGTGGCGCCGCAGCTGCTCGGCCGCGGACATCCGGGCGGACAGCTCCGAGCGGATCAGCTCCGCCTGCGCGGTGCCCTGCAGCACGACGATGCCGAAGCTCAGCCCCCGGTAGCGCGGGTCCTCGGCGCAGTTGAGCACCTGGGTGACCAGCGCCTCGGCCTCGATCGGGTTGCGCGGGCCGGCGGGGGTCGAGGTGGTGTAGGCGTGCGGCACGAACTGCGCGCGCAGCGGGGCGAGGCGGTCCGCGCCGAACTGCCGCAGCGGGACGAGCGGGGCGTCCCGGTAGAACATCGCCGACGACCACTCGATGATCTCCGGCATGCACCGGAAGTGCTCGCGCAGCCGGACGACGTCCCCGAACCGGGTCCGCAGCAGCGAGAACAGGCTGGACCGCGGCGTGAAGCCCACCCGAAGCCAGCTCGGGATGTCCGGCAGGAGGGTGTCGAGCCTGGTGAAGACGGGTTCGAGCTCCTCGACGGACGCGTCCGGCGGGGTGCACTGCCGGTCGTCCCCGACGACGATCACCCGGGGGGCCAGCCACAGCAGGAAGAGGCTGTCCAGGCCGGCCTGACTGCCCTCGTCCACGATGACGACGTCGAAGCTGTCGCGTACCGCGGGGATGGTCGACAGGACCTCGCTGATCGGCATCACCCAGGCCGGGACGGCGGTCTGCGCGATGCGCATGGCCTCCCGGGCCGCCTGCCGGTAGCGCTCGGCGTGGCGTCCGGTGAACCGGCCGCCGGCGGCCATGGCGTCGGCGTAGGCGCGCAGGGCGGCGGACTGCTCGGTGCCCATCCGCTCCAGGCAGTGCTTCCAGGCCAGGGCGCCGGCCAGCTCGGCGGTGGCGGAGGCGACCAGCTCGTCGGCGGCGTCCAGGTCGGCGTCGAGGTCGGTCTGGTCGACGGCGCGGACGCGGGCCAGCCAGGTCGCGGCGACGGCGTGCGACCAGGCCCGGCCGAACGACTCCATCCGCTCCGGCCCGACCCCGGTCATGCCGAATCCGCCCGCACCGAATCCGCCCGTACCGGATCCGGCCGTACCGAATCCGCTAGCCGCGAAACCGCCTGCCGAGAAGGCGCCCGCGGCGAATCCGTTCGGGCTGTTCCAGCCGCCTGCGCCGCCCGCCGCGGAGCCGTGACCGCCCCATTCCGGGTTCGGGTTTCCCGCGGTGAGGTTGCCCAGCGCGAGCAGGTCGGCGAGCAGGGGATGTGCCTCCCGGACACGTCCGAGCAGCTCGGCGCGACGGCGGGCCCGCGCGCGGCCGTTGAGCGCGCCCGCCGTCGCCTCCAGGGCCGCCACGTACTCGGCGGGGTCGCGCGCCTCGACCGCGATCGCGAGCAGTGCCAGCTCCGGGACGGCGTCGGGCTGGCCGGCCGCCGCGACGAGGTCGGCGGTGAGGTCCCGCAGCTGGGTGCCGGCGACCGTGGCGGACTGCCGCAGCCGATGGGCGTTCACGGCGGCGCCGACGTCCGCGCAGGACGTGGGCGAGTCGAGCGTGATCGTCTCCACGCCGAGCGCGTCGAGCAGCGCCGCGAGCCGGTCGCGTGCGGCGACGGCGACGTCGATGGCCCGTGCGGCGTCCTGGGCCTCGGTGAGCCGGGCCAGACGCACCTCCAGCTCGACGGCGGGATCGGGGGCGACGCCCAGCAGCGACCACGCCCGGGTGGCGGCCTCGAGGGCCACCTCGGCCCGCAGCCGGCACAGGGCCAGATCGAGCAGCTCGGGGGAGCGGGGCGTGACGCCGTCGACGGTGGTGCCGTCAAGGAGCAGACCGGCGTCCTTCTGCGCCTTTGACCGGAACAGTCGGCGCAGCGAGCCGCCGGCCTCCATGTGCTCGCGCAGCGCCAGCGCGGACGACAGCAGCCCGGTCAGGTCGCGGCCCGGACCCTCGCCGCCGGTGGGGAGCTCGACCCGGTGCAGGCCGAGCTCGACCACCGCCTGGCTGGCCTCCGCGATCGCGGGTGCCGCGGCAGCGACCTTCGTCCACAGGACGGCGGCCCGCCCGGCGAAGGCGTCGGCGAGGGCGTCGGCGACCCACTGCTGGCGGACGGCCCGCCGGCCGACGGCATCGAGGGCACGCCGCACGTCGTCGGCGCCGGCCGCCATCCGTTCCGCCGCCTCGTCGCCGGCCCGGGCGAGCGCGTCGGCGATCACGGGCGCCATGAGCACGGCCTGCCGGCTCAGTGCGTCCTCAGCGGCCTTCGCGGCTGTCAGCGCGACCCGCTCGATGTGCGCGAGGACGGACAGTTCGGAGCGGGTGGGCAGCTCGCCGAGCTCCGGCGGGAGGCCGAACGCCCGCTGCTCGCGCAGGGCGGACAGCGCCAGCGCGGAGGTGATCGGGGAGGGCACGGTCGGCGGGTCCGAAGGCCCGCCGCCGGATCCGAGCAGCCCGGTCGATCCGCCGGCCGGTCCGAAGCCCTCCGCCTGCCCCGAGCGGTCTGCCCGTCCTGAGCCGTTCGCTGGCCGTGAGCCGTCCGCCGGCGTCGGCTCCTCGGCCGGCGTGGATTCGCCACCCGCGGTAGCCGACCCGTGGGGCGCGCCGGGCCCGCCCGCGGTCTCCGAGGCGCCGTCGACCGCCTGGCCCGGCCGTGCGGTCTCACCGGGCTGTCCGGCCCGACTGGGCCGTGCGGTCTCACCGGACTGTGTGACCCGGTTGGACTGTTCGGTCCGGCCGGGTTGCACGGTCTGGCCGAGCGGGGTGCGCTGGCCCGGTGGGGCCAGGCGCGCCGCCGGGCCGAGCACGAGCGGCGAGGTGGGCGGCGCGGCGGACGTGTCGCCGAACCCGGCGAACCCGCCCTGCCGGGAGGACGCCGCGTCGGCGGCGGCGCGGCCGGGTGGGGTGGCGTCCGGCGCGGTCAGCAGCTGCCAGAGCTCGGCGGCCTCCGCGTCGGTGATCGGTGGACGCGGCCAGCCGCCGCCCTCCGGCCCCGGCACGGGCACCGGGATCCAGCCGTGCTCGGCGGCCTCGTCCCGCAGCCGGGCGGCGATCTCCGCCCGGGTGCCCGACCAGCCCGGCCCGACCTCGTAGGTGCCGTGGCGGCGCCACTCCGCCGCTCGCCGGGCCGCGACCGCGGTCGAGATCCGGTCGCGTTCCGCGACAGCGGAATCCCGGCGTGAGCGCGCCGTCCGGATCCGCTCGTCCTGCGACCCGGCGTCGTAGACGGCCTTCTGCGCGGCCAGCGCGCTCACGCTGGTGGCGAGCTCGCCCGCGCCGCTCTCGGCGCTGTCGGTGAGCGAGACGCACAGCCGGCGCAGCTCGGGCGGGAGCTTCTCCTGCAGCACCCGCAGGGCCTGGCCCTTCTGACTGGTCACCAGGACCCGGCGGCCCTCGGCCAGCAGCGCGCTGATCAGGTTCGCGATGGTGTGCGTCTTGCCGGTGCCCGGCGGGCCCTCCACGACGACGCCGTTGTCCATGCGCAGCCGCCGCATGACCCGCGCCTGCTCAGGGCTGATCGGCAGCGGCGAGAGCCACTCCTCGGCCTCCGCGGGACGTCCGGACTCCGCCGGTTCGCGGTGCCGCCCGGCGCCACGCTCACCCGGGGCGGCGGTGATCGCGCGCGGGCCCGGTCCGGCGCCCGGGCCGGGGTCGGGGCCGTCGCGGGAGGCGAGCCACGCCAGCCGTTCGGAGGTGTCCAGGGTCTCGACGAGCTGGGCCAGGCCCAGCGGCGGACGACCGTCGCCGCGCAGCGCGTCCAGCATCTGCTCGTAGTAGTTGAGCAGCGCGGCGTGCCCGCGCGAGCGTAGGACGAGCGCCGGCGCGAGCGTTACGGCGGCGCTCGGCCCGGCCGGGCCAGGCGGCGGCCAGCCCGGACGGTACCCGGCGGTCGTCCCGTCGACGGCGAGGGTGAGCCAGTCCCGCAGCAGGCGCTCGTCGTCGGCGCCCAGCGGGGCGGCGTCCCGGGAGCGCAGGCGCTCGTGCAGCGCGTTGGTCCGCTCGGGCCGGAACGCGGGGACGCCGTCGAGGAACGCGCTGTCCTCGAGCCGGGTGGACGTGCCTCCCGGCACCCGCAGCCGGACGGCGGACGTCATCGGGTCGACCTCGACCACCAGCCGGGTGACCAGCAGGTGCCGGCGGACCGGGCGCGGCAGCCACCAGGTGAGCAGGCCGGTGGCGAGCACCAGCTCCAGGGTGTCGCCCTCCTGGGCCAGTCGCTGCGCCACCCCGTACAGCGTGGTGTGCAGGTGACGCCGGTCGGCGTCGGCCCGGGCCCGGGCACTCCACACGTGCCAGGCCCGCGCCCACTCCGTGAAGGCGGCCTGGACGTCGGCGGGTACCTGCTCGGCCTCGTCCTCGATGCCGTCCTCGACGCTGGCAGCCCCGGAGCTGCCGGCCTCGCCGCCGGTCGGCTGGCTGGCGGTCGGCTGGTCGCCGTCTTCGTGGCCGCGGGTCTCGTTGTCGTCCGACCCGTGGCCGGCTGCGCCGTGGCCGTCGGTTCCCTTACCGTCGGTTTCGTTGCTGCCGGCCTCGCCGGGGCCCGCCCCGGTCCGCGGCTCGCCGTGGCCGGGCTCGCCCGGGGCGGCGGTGTGCCCGGTCCCGTCGGGGCTGACGCTGTTCGGGCCGACCCCGTTCGGGCCGACGCCGTTGTGAGCAGACCCGTTGTGACCAGACCCGTTGGAGCTGATGCCGTTCGGGCTGATTCCGGTGAACTTGATGCCGTTGAAGCCGGCCCCCTTGGGGCTGGCGCCGTTCGATCTGATCCCGTTGGGGCTGCCACCGTCTGTCGTGCCTGGCACGACGACGCCGTTGCTGGTGCCGGCTCCGTTGCGGGTCGGGCTGTTCGTGGGCGGCCCGTCGCCGGGGGCCTTCCCGCTCGTCTCGGCGGCACCGCTCGTCTCGGCGGCACCGCGCGGTTCGCTGTTACCCGCACCGCCGTCGGCCGGCTCGGTGGCCGGCGCCTGCGCGCCGTCGCTGCCGGCGCCGGCTGATCCGTCCGGTGCCGGTGCCGGTGGCTGCTGCGGCTGCGGTGGTAGGGCGAGAAG
>NZ_UBIZ01000656.1:0-258 GCF_900465275.1 Parafrankia sp. Ea1.12
ACGCCGAACGCACCCGGGAGGCCGAGGCACGCCGCCGGGTCGCCGACGAACGCACCCGCATCGCCCGCGAACTCCACGATGTCGTCGCCCACCACATCACCCTCGCCCACGCCCAGGCCGGCACCGCCGCACACCTCGTCCGCACCAACCCCGACCAGGCGGAACCGATCCTCGCCAGTCTCACCGCCACCACCTCCTCCGCACTGCGCGACCTCAAGGCCACCACGGTGGCCTGCGGCAGAGCGACGACCCGGACGC
>NZ_UBIZ01000514.1:0-9434 GCF_900465275.1 Parafrankia sp. Ea1.12
GCCGGGGGCGCCGCTCCCGGGGGCGACGACATGATCACCGAGATCGTGCGCCGGCTGCGCCTGCTGATCGAGGGCGGGCCCGGCGGATCCGCGGCGGGCGGCGGGAGCGCGGAGGCCGCCGTGCTCGTCGTCGACCCCACCGAGGTGCCAGCGGTGCGCGCCCATCTCGGCCGCGGGGTGCGCCCCCCGCGGCGTTCGCTGTTCCGCCGTCGGGACGGCCGCGCCTGACCTGTGGCCGCGTGGCCGGCGCAGGTCGGTCGGGTCCGAGTGGACATCCCGCGGGCCCGGACCCGCTCCGCCGCGGTGCCCGGCCGGCCGCGGCGCCGGGGTGGGGCCGTGCCACCGGGGTCGGCGTTGATCGGTCCTGCCGGGCATCTCTGCTACGCTGGACCGTAGACCGCCTGATGGCGGGTCCTGGGGTCGTGCTTGGGCGCGACATGTCACTGAGGTGGCAAGGTCACTTAGTTGGCAAGGCCACTGACGTGGCAGGGTCACCAAGGTGGCAAGGCCACTGCGGTGGCAGGCGTCCCGACGGCACGTCGCTCGGGCCCCGTGATCGGGTCAAAGCGGGGGTTCGCCCTCCACCCGTCGTCGCCGCGGAACAGTCAGCCGGCTGGTCGTTAATTCGACCGGCTCGCACGCGGTGGCCGGGTCGCCGGTCGGCCGAGCCGTTCCCACGGCATTGTCGGCCGGGAGTCCGGGATGTCCCGGGCTTGGTGCTCCGCTGCGGTGAGGTCGTGCCCGCGCGTCGAGCCACGGAGGAAAGCACATCAGCACAGAGTCACGTATCAATGACCGGATCCGCGTTCCGGAGGTTCGCCTCGTAGGTGCGGAGGGCGAGCAGATCGGCATCGTCTCCATCGGGGAAGCCATGCGCCTGGCGCAGGAGTCCGACCTCGACCTCGTCGAGGTGGCACCGACTGCCCGTCCGCCGGTCTGCAAGCTGATGGACTATGGAAAGTTCAAGTACGAGTCCGACCAGAAGCGTCGCGAGGCTCGTAAGAACCAGGTCCAGACGGTCATCAAGGAGATGAAGCTCCGACCGAAGATCGATCCGCACGACTACGAGACCAAGAAAGGTCACGTAGTGCGGTTCCTCAAGGCCGGCGACAAGGTCAAGATCACCATCATGTTCCGAGGTCGGGAGCAGTCCCGTCCCGAGCTCGGCATCCGGCTGCTGCAGCGGCTGTCGACCGACGTGGCCGACCTTGGCTACGTCGAGGCCCAGCCCAAGCAGGACGGCCGGAACATGACGATGGTCATGGCCCCGCACAAGGGCGCCAAGCCCCAGCGGCTCCCGGAGTCCGCCAGCCAGGTGTAGGTCACGCCGGGCGAAGTCGCAACGACGTGCACACAGCACGGATACCTCGAACAGGCGCGCCAGCGGCGCGTGCCCGCAATCCACCCACAGGGACACGATCATGCCCAAGATGAAGACCCACACCGGTACCGGGAAGCGGTTCCGCGTCACCGGCACCGGCAAGATCATGCGTCGGCGCGCCAACCGCGCCCACCTGCTCGAGCACAAGACGAGCCGCCGCACCCGCCGGCTGTACGACGAGGTCCCGCTGAGCTCCGCGGACAACCGGCGCATCAAGCGCCTGCTGGCTCGCTGACAGTTCCGCCTCCGCCGACGCTCCCTGGCGGGGTCCGGGGGCCGGAAGTGAACGAACGAAGGAGACAGGTGCCCTCATGGCACGCGTGAAGCGGGCGGTCAACGCCCAGAAGAAGCGCCGCGAGGTTCTCGAGGCCGCCAGCGGTTACCGGGGCCAGCGCTCGCGGCTCTACCGCAAGGCCAAGGAGCAGATGCTCCACTCGATGACCTACTCCTACCGGGACCGTCGCGCGCGCAAGGGCGACTTCCGGCAGCTGTGGATCACTCGTATCAACGCCGCGGCGCGGGCGAACGGTCTGACCTACAACCGCTTCGTCCAGGGCCTGCGGCTGGCCGGTGTCGAGGTGGACCGCAAGATCCTCGCCGATCTCGCCGTCAACGACGCGGCCGCGTTCGCCGCCCTCGTCGAGGTCGCCCGCGCGGCGCTGCCCGCGGCGGCCGAGACCTCGGCCGCCTGAGGCACCACGGGCTTCCACCGGTGTCGCCTCGCCACCCGCAGGGCCGCTCCGCGGGCCGGCCGACAGCCCTCGCCGGCGGCCGGCCCGCCCGCCCGTCGCCCGGGCGGGTGGACGGGCTGCGCTCGGCCCGGGTCGCCGCCGCCCGCCGGCTGCGGCGGCCGGCGGGTCGCCGCGGCGAGGGGTTGTTCCTCGTCGAGGGCGCGCAGGCGGTCACCGCGGCGCTCGCCGTGGGTGCCCTGGTGGAGCTCTTCGTCGGCGAGTCGGCGGCGGAGCGGCACGCGGACCTGCTGGCCGCGGCCGACCTGCCGGTCCGGCTCGTGACGGACGCCGCCGCCGCGGTGCTGTCGGAGACGGTGACCCCGCAGGGCCTGGTCGGCGTCGCCGAGCTGCCCCGCCACGAGCTGGCGGATCTGGGCCGGCCGCGCCTGGTCGCGGTCTGCGAGGGCGCGAACGACCCGGGGAACGCCGGTACCGTGATTCGCTCGGCCGACGCGGCCGGCGCCGACGCGGTCGTGTTCACCGGGAACAGCGTCGACCCCTTCGGGGGGAAGTGCGTCCGGGCGTCCGCGGGGAGCCTGTTCCACCTGCCGGTCGTGGTCGCCGAGGACGGCCCCGCGGTCGTCGGGGCGCTGCGCCGGGCCGGGTGCCTGGTGCTGGCGGCCTCGGGCCACGCGGCCCGCGACCTTGACGACCTGGCCGGCGTGGGCACGCTGGCGGGGCCGACGGCCTGGGTCTTCGGCAACGAGGCGAGAGGCCTCACGCCGGCGACGGCGGCGTCCGCGGACGCGGCGGTGCGGGTACCGGTGTACGGTCAGGCCGAGTCGCTGAATCTTGCGGTTGCGTCAGCGCTGTGTCTGTATGCGTCGGCGCGGGCGCAGAGAATGGTCGGGTCCGCTACGTCCGGCGCCGGGGGAGGTGGGGCGCATTGACGCGCATCGTCGCGTCCACTTCCGGGCATTACGTCGCGGACGACGACCAGATCGTCGGTGTACCGGACGTCGGTGTCACGGAGGGTGATGCCGTAGCCGCCGGTGTCCCCGACGTCGGCGCCACGGCGCACGGGGCTGGTGAGACCGAGACCGAGACCGCGGAGGAGTCGGTGGACGTGCTTTCTCCGGCGGCCCTCGACCTGCTGCCCGACCCGGTGGTCGTCACCGACGCGACGGGCACTGTGGAGCTCTTCAACGCCGCCGCGACGAAGATGACCGGGCTGTCCGCCGGGTACGCGGTCGGTCGGCACGTCACCGACGTCCTGCCGCTGCTCGACGAGCGGGGCAACGACTGGTGGGAGTGCTCGCAGCCGAGCCGCGAGCTGCCCCGGGTCACCGGGCAGCCCGAGCGCCGGCTGACCTACGCCGGTCCCGCCTCCGACCATGACTTCAACGTCACCACCCGGTTCACCCGTGTCGAAGGCGCCCTCGTACGGGTCGCCGTCTGCCTGCGTGACACGGTCAGCCGGGAGCGGATCGAGCGCAACCGCGCCGATCTCATCGCCACGGTCGCGCACGAGCTGCGCTCGCCGCTGACCAGCGTGAAGGGGTTCACGGCGACCCTGCTCGCCCGGTGGGACAGATTCACCGACGAGCAGAAGAAGCTCATGCTCAACACCGTCAACACCGACGCCGACCGGGTCACCAGGCTGTTGACCGAGCTGCTCGACGTCTCCCGCATCGACGCCGGCCGGGTGCAGATCCGCAAGCAGATCGTGGACATGCGCGTCGCCGTCCGCCGGGTCGTCGAGGGCAAGATCGCGGCCGGCTCCGCCCCACCGGAGCGGTTCGCCGTCCGGATGGAGGGCGACCTGCCCGAGATGTGGGTCGACCCCGACAAGATCGAGCAGGTGCTCCACAACCTCGTCGACAACGCGTTGCGCCACGGCGCGGGTACTGTGACCGTCGTGCTCAGCGGTACGGGGACAGGCGCCGAGGTGACGGTCGGCGACGAGGGCGACGGAGTCCCGGAGGCCAACGCCACCCGGGTGTTCGCCAAGTTCTGGCGCGGCGCGAGCCGCGGGAACGGCACCGGTCTCGGGCTGTACATCGCCAAGGCGCTGATCGACGCGCACGGTGGGACGATCTCGGTCGGCAAGGCGCCGGGCGGCGGGGCGGAGTTCCGATTTTTCGTGCCCGCCGGTGGGCCCGTGTTCGGCTGAGGCCGCGTACGACGAACCACCGGCGGGCGCCCCGGAGAACCGACCCATCCATTCGGGCGGGCTGTGCCAGCCCGCCCACCGTCGATGAGGATGATCATCGTGCCCGCCCCCAACGAGACCGCTGATCCCGTGGATCTCGGTGCCCTGGATCCCGGACGGCTCGACGGTGCCGCGGTCGCTGCACTCGCCGCGATCGCCGGGGCCGACGACCTGGCCGCGCTGTCCGCCGTGCGCACCGCCCACGTGGACGGACAGCAGGCGCCGCTGATGCTCGCCCGTCGCGAGCTCGGCGCCCTGCCCCGCGAGCACCGGGCGGAGGCCGGCCGCGCGCACAACGCCGCGACCGCGAAGGTCCGGGCCGCCTACGAGGCCCGGCTGGTCGAGCTCACCGCCCGGCGTGACGCCGAGATCCTGGTCGCCGAGCGGGTCGACGTGACCCTGCCGGTCGACCGCCGCCGCCGCGGCGCCCGCCACCCGCTGAGCCTGCTCTCCGACCGGCTCACCGACGTCTTCGTGGCCATGGGCTACGAGGTCGCAGAGGGCCCCGAGGTGGAGCACGACTGGTTCAACTTCGAGGCGCTCAACATGGCGCCCGACCACCCCGCGCGCAGCGAGCACGACACGCTCTACGTCGAGCCGGCCGCGTCCGGCCGGCTGCTGCGCACGCACACCTCGCCGGTGCAGATCCGCTCGCTGCTGTCCCGCCCGCTGCCGGTCTACGTGGTCTGCCCCGGGCGCACCTACCGCAACGACACGATCGACGCGACGCACTCGCCGGTGTTCGGCCAGCTCGAGTGCCTCGCCGTCGACGAGGGCATCACCATGGCCGACCTGCGCGGCACCCTCGAGGTGTTCGCCCAGGCGCTGTTCGGTTCCGGACTGTCCACCCGGCTGCGGCCGTCGTTCTTCCCGTTCACCGAGCCGTCCGCCGAGCTGGACGTCCAGTGCTTCGCCTGCCGTGGCGACGCCGCCCGCCAGCCGTGCCGGGTCTGCTCCGACGAGGGCTGGATCGAGGCCGGCGGCTGCGGGATGGTCGACCCGAACGTGCTGCGGGCCTGCGGGGTCGACCCTGCGCGCTACAGCGGTTTCGCCTTCGGGATGGGCCTGGAACGGGCCGCGATGACCCGGCACGACGTCCGCGAGATCCGCGACTTCGTCGACGGGGACGTCCGCTTCGGCCTGCCGTTCGGAAGCGAGGGCTGACCCGGTGAGAATCGTGATGTCGTGGCTGCGTGAGCAGGTCGGCGGCCTGCCGCCGGCGAAGGCCGTGGCCGACGCGCTGATCCGCGCCGGTTTCGAGGTCGAGGGCCTGGAGACCGTCGGTGGCGACCTGGCCGGCGTGGTGGTCGGCGAGGTGCTCTCGATCGAGGTCGTCGCGGCGAAGAAGAAGGACGTCCGCTTCTGCCGGGTGCGGGTCGCCGAGCTCGGTGAGCCGGGCGGGCCCGTGGCGTCCGGGTCGGGGGAGGCGGAGCCCGGTGTGCGCGGGATCGTCTGCGGCGCGTTCAACTTCGAGGTCGGCGACCGGGTGCCGGTCGCGCTGCCCGGCTCGGTGCTGCCCGGCGGGTTCGAGATCAGCTCCCGCAAGACGTACGGGCACGTCAGCGACGGGATGATCTGCTCGGCCCGGGAGCTGGGCCTCGGGGAGGACCACAGCGGGATCCTCGTCCTGCCCGCGGGTTCCCGGATCGGGACGGACGTCGCCGAGCTGCTCGGCCTCGGCGACGAGGTGCTCGACATCGCCGTCACCCCGGACCGGGGCTACGGCCTGTCGGTGCGCGGCATCGCCCGGGAAGCGGCGACGGCTTTCGGCCTGCCGTTCGACGACCCCGGTGCCTGGGGCTCCGACGAGCCTGCCGCGACCGGCGCCGACTCCGCGGCCGGATACCCGGTGCGGGTCGAGGACACCGCCGCCTGCGATCGCTACGTCGCCCAGACGGTCAGCGGTGTCGACCCCGCCGCGCGCACCCCGCTGGACTGGTCGCGGCGGCTGTCGCTGGCCGGCATGCGGCCGATCTCCGCGCCGGTCGACGTCACCAACATCATCATGCTCGGTCTGGGGCAGCCCCTGCACGCGTTCGACCGGGCGAAGCTCACCGGCCCGATCGTCGTCCGCCGCGCCCGGGCGGGGGAGCGGCTGCTCACCCTGGACGGCGTCGACCGCGAGCTCGACCCCGAGGACCTCGTCATCGCCGACGACTCCGGGCCGATCGCGCTCGCCGGGGTGATGGGCGGCGCCGCGACGGAGATCTCCGCGGCGACCACCGACATCGTGCTGGAGTCCGCGCACTTCGACGCGGTGACCGTCGCCCGGACGGCCCGCCGGCACCGCCTCGGCTCCGAGGCGTCGCGCCGCTTCGAGCGCGGGGTCGACCCGGCGCTCGCGCCGGTCGCCGCCCAGCGGGCCGTCGACCTGCTGCGCGAGCTGGCCGGAGCCACAGCCGAGCCCGGTGTCACCGACGTCGACCACCGCGCGGCGCCGGAGCCGATCGTGTTCCCGCTCGGCGAGCCCGAGCGGCTGGCCGGCCGTCCCTACCCGGTGGATGCGATCCGCCGCCGCCTCACCGACGTCGGCTGCCTGCTGCGCGACCCGGAGCCCGCCGAGGCGGCGGGTAGTCCGGGCGAGCCGGGCGAGCTCCTGGTGACGGCGCCGTCCTGGCGGCCCGACCTGCTCCGCCCCGCGGATCTGGTCGAGGAGGTCGTGCGGCTCGAGGGGTACGACACCATCCCGGTGACGCTGCCGCTGCTGCCCGCCGGGCGCGGTCTCACCGCCGCCCAGCAGATGCGGCGGGCCGTCGGGCGGGCGCTCGCCGCCGACGGGTTCGTCGAGGTGCTCACCCTCCCGTTCGTCGCCGAGGACGCCGCCGACGCGCTCGGCCTGCCCCCCGGCGACGAGCGCCGGGCGGCGGTGCGGGTGGCGAACCCGATCGCCCAGGACGCCTCCTACCTGCGCACCACGCTGCTGTCGGGGCTGATCGCCACGGCCGTGCGCAACCTCGGCCGCGGCCAGACCGATCTCGCGCTGTTCGAGAGCGGGCTGGTCTTCCGGGAGCCGGCGGGCGCGCCGGCCGCGGTGGTCACGCCGCCGGTCGACCGCCGTCCCAGCGAGGACGAGGTCACCGCGCTGAACGCGGCCCTGCCCCGTCAGCCGCGTCATGTCGCGGTGGTGCTCACCGGCCTGCGTGAGCCCGCCGGCTGGTGGGGTCCGGGGCGGGCCGCCGACTGGGGCGACGCCCTGGCCGCCGCGCATGCCGCCGCCGCCGCGGTCGGCGTCGAGCTGGCCGTCGCCGCCGGGGACGCCATGCCCTGGCACCCCGGCCGCTGCGCCGAGCTGTCGGTCGACGGCCGGGTCGTCGGGTACGCCGGGGAGCTGCACCCGCGGGTCCTCGGGTCCGCCGGGCTGCCGGCGCGCACCTGCGCGATGGAGCTGGACCTGGACTCGCTGATCGGCGCCGCGCTCGAGCGGCCGCCGGTCGCGGCTCCCGCGATCTCCACCTTCCCGCCGGCCGACCGTGACGTCGCGCTGGTCACCGCGGTGGACGTCTCCGTGGCGGCGGTGACCGAGGCGTTGCGGGCGGGGGCCGGGGACCTGCTGGAGGCGCTGTCGCTGTTCGACGTCTACGAGGGCGACCAGGTCGGCCCCGACCGCCGCTCGCTGGCCTTCGGCCTGCGCCTGCGGGCCCCGGACCGGACACTGACGGCGGCCGAGGCCAACGATGCCCGTGACGCGGCCGTCGCCGAGGCCACCAGCCGGACGGGCGCCGTCCTGCGCGGCTGACTGACGGCCGGCGGCCGCGCCGGCCGTCACCGACGGCTGAGCGGCGGCTGAGCGGCGGCCGCCGCTCAGCCGCCGCCGGCCGCCGCCGCTCCGGTCGGCAGGACGAACGGGGCGAGCAGGGGGAGTCGCAGGCCGATCAGGGTCCGCCCGCCGGGCACGCGGTCGACGATCACGGCGAGTCGCCGTGACGACAGGCGGGCGGCGAGCACCTCCCGGCGAGCCCCCGGCCCGAGGCGGTCGTGGACGGTGGCGGCGAAGCCCAGCGCGTCAGCGCGGGTTCCGGCCGGTGGACGGGTCCGGGCGAACTCCGCGAACCGGCTCGCGAAGTCGCTCGTCGCGGCGAGCTCGGGCCAGCACCGGGCGACCGCCGCGCGCCGCTTGTCGATCAGCGTCCCGCGGACCGCCTCGAACCGTTCCGGATCGAACCCGTCGCCGGGACCGCGGCCGCTCACCAGATCGGCGACCATCGTCACCTGCCGCTCCTCGAGCGTCACCGGTGTCTCCCTGAGCGTCACCGCTCTTTGTCTGAGCGTCACCGGTCTTTGCCCGAACTCCGCGGCCGGCGGCCGTCCCGCCGGCCGTCCCGGGCCCGGCCCGAGAGCGGCGGCGTGGACGGCATCGAGCTCCGCGTGGATCTCGGGCGCGCGGGGGTAGTTCCCGTCCCGCTCGAGCAGGACGGCGGGGACCCCCGACCAGCGCGCCGCGGCCTCGCCCACCAGGGCCAGGACCTCCGGCGCCACCGGATGCAGGTGGGTGTCGAAGTAGATCCCGTTCGCCACCCGTCCCCCGGCGACATGGGCGTACGCCACCCGCTCCCAGGGCAGCGCGTCGAGGAACCGCAGCGGGTCGACGCCGTGGTTCAGCGCGTCCCCGTGCAGGTTGGCGACGTCCACGAGCAGCAGCGCGCCGGTGCGGTCGGCGAGCTCGGTCAGGAACGTGGCCGGGTCCAGCTCATCGTCCGGCCAGGCGAGCACGCTCGCCGCGTTCTCCAGCGCCAGTGGGACGGGCAGTTCGGCCCGCAGGTCGGCGATGTTGCGGGCCAGCACGCCCAGCGCCTCCCGGGTGCGCGGGACGCCGAGCAGATGCCCGGCCTCGACTCCCCCCGCCCGGACGAAGGCGACGTGCTCACTGACCAGGGGTGAGCCCAGCTGTTCGGCGACCGCGGCCAGCCACGCCACCCGGGACGGGTCGAGCGGCTCGGTGCCGCCGAGGGAGAGCCTGGTGCCGTGCGGGACGACCGGCACGCCGAGTCCGGTGAGTGTCGGCTGCAGCGGCGTCCCGGGGCGCATGAACTCCGCGATCACCTCCACGAAACCCAGGTCGGACCGCTCGGCGAGGACGGCGCCGAGTTCGGGACGCCAGCCGGCCCCGAGACCTGCCAGGCGCCCGGCCGGCCCGGCGGCCCTGAGCCGCTCAGCCACCGCAGCCGCCGCC
>NZ_UBIZ01000512.1:0-248 GCF_900465275.1 Parafrankia sp. Ea1.12
CCAGCCTGCTACCGGGCCTCCTGGCAGCTACCCGGACCGGACTTCCACCGGCAAGCGACGACGAGCTTACGAAAGGTAGATCGGCCGCTTACACGGCGTCACCTCCAGTCTGCTGGGCGCACGGAAAAGGCGTCATGATCGGCGATGTCGGGGGCGTCGCCGGTGTCCCGGGCCGGCCCGCAGCCCCGGGCCCCGCGGCCCCCTGGCCACCCGCGGGCTCCTGACCAGCAGGGAGGAAAACTGTCGGT
>NZ_UBIZ01000511.1:0-53818 GCF_900465275.1 Parafrankia sp. Ea1.12
CCGCTACCCTCGAACACGCGCACCCGTCCACTCGGCGATCACTTCCTTCAGCAAGAGCGATCATGCCGAATGGCGGGTGCGTCCTACTTCCCGGAATCACCGGCGCTACGCACAGTCACAACCGGCCGTCGCCGGCAGTCACCGGACAGACACGATCTCCGGCGAACTGGGAAGAGCCGGATTAGCCTGCTAACAAGCGTCTCCCCTGTTCACCGGCCAGATTCGCCGCTAACGGGGCGCTAACAGTTAGCGGGAGAGCCGCTAACTGTTAGCGCGGTTACGCAGGCCCGAGGCCGTACCTGCTGTCACGCTCAGCAACCACATTGGCCGCGTTAGTAGCATTCCGTCTGTCGTTCAACGGCGACGGCTCTGCCTGGGGAAGCTGGCGGACGGTGACGGGTGAGTGTAGGGATCGGATCTACCTGGCCACTCCGAGCTGGCGAATCGCGGTTGTTGGCCAGCGTCAGAACGCTGGATGTGGCCGAGGTTGGCCAGCGTCGTTCAGGACCTGCTGCCGCGCCGCTTCGGGAGAGGGGCGCGGCAGCAGGCCTGCGCCGGTGTCAGGTCAAGCCGGGGCGTCGGCGTCCTGCATCGAGGGCGCGAACTCCTCGGGGCCGTTCTGCGCCGCCGCCGGATCCATCCACATGACCTGCCAGCCGTGGCCGTCGAGGTCGAAGAAGCTGCGTGAGCACATGAAGCCATAGTCCTCCAGGCCATCCGCCTCGACGCCGCCCGCGGCCAGCGCGGCCTCAGCGACCGCGTCGACCTCCTCGCGGGACGACACGCTGAAGCAGTAGAGCGCCAGCGTGTGCGTGGCGGGATCGGCCATCGGCAGCTTCGCGAACTCCGCGAACTTCTTGTGGCTGAGCAGCATGACGCTGGCCTGTTCGCCGACCAGCATGCAGGCGGCGGTCTCGTCGGTGAAGTTCGGGTTGAAGCTGAACCCGAGCTTCGCGAAGAACGCCTTGCTGCGCTGGAGGTCCGCTACGGGGATGTTCACGAACAGCATGCGGCCGGGGTGCGCGGGAGTGGTCACGGCGGGTCTCCAGGTCGGTAGTGGGACGGGTACGTCCTGGTAGACCGGGCGGGCCGGCGGAACTCATCGGTAGAGCCCGGAGCGTCCGCGCGCCAGACCACCGGGCGGCCTCACCATCTCCGTCGCGCCCATGCACGAGACGTCAGGCGAGCCATCACCGGCTCGCCTGGCTGTTGCGCTCTGCGCGGATCTGCCGCCGGCAGACCGCCAAAGCCCGCCTGATACGAGCCACGCCACCCGAGGACTGGCCAACCATCGCGGCCATTGACCATCTACTGGCCAACCATCACAGCGAGTGGCCATCCGTCCCCGATCCCTACAGTGAGGCGGTGTCGGGGCCGCCGGTTCGCTGGTGCTTGCCGCAAGCGGCACAGGTGCTTGCGTAAGCACCCCTGTAAAGCGGGCAAAACCATCTCTGAGCTGCTGGTCTGCGTGTAAGCGCCTTGGTCGCCGGATCGGCGAAAACCGGCGAGAACCGACCTTACGGACGCGGCCGGAGCCGACCGGCTCGGTTGATCTAGAGGCGGCTCTCCTCCTGAGCCTCCCCGTGGGGCGGAAGTCGGGGACACCGGTCTCGACGTCGGCCCGCCCTGTCCGCCCAGTCAGAGGGGCTGAGAGCCGCGGAAAGTCAGCTTCGACGGGATCGGCCAACCGGACTCGTCAACCGGACCGACACACGAGATCCTTACCTTTCCGACGTCGGTCTTGACGATCCCGTCGCGGCCAGGCGCCACGCCGGGGATAGCTAGACCGCTGTAGGTCGCCACCGCGTCGGCCGGTACGCCCGCGGGAGAGTTCGGCGCCTGGACGGCCGCGTCGATGCACGCCTGGCTCATTTCGATGAACCGCTGGCTGGTTGGGTACCCGGACCCATAGTTCGGGATCTTCCAGGCGTCCAGGCGGTCGAGGAGTTTTCCCGCGCCGTCGAAGGCGTAGAACGCGAGGGGCTGGTCTATTGCTGGGAAGTTGGCGCCTTCGACCTTGAACCGGGCGAGGAAGCCACCGTCATCGAGGATCGGGACGACGATACTCTCTCCGGTCGGGAACACGGCCAGCACCATTGCCACGTCCGGCGAGACCCGCCCAGCACCGAACCGGGCGTACAGCCAACCTGAGCCCTGGTAGTTGAACGACTTCAGTGGACCGTTGGGCGGGAGCAGATACTCGTTATAGTAGGGTGCTCCATTTCCTTCCGAGCCTTCGACGCGGTCGACGGCGGGACCGCCGTCCTTACCGGTGGGGATATCGCAGTAGGCCATTTCGGTCTCGGACACGATTATCGCGGCGTAGCCCTGTTTGTCATGGATCGCGCCGAGGACCCGGCCGGTATCACCTGGTATGTTCACGCTCTGAGCACAGGTGCGGATCAGCGTCGCCTTCTCGCTCTCGGTCAGCGGCACGGCGCGGGGAGTGTCCACCAGACGGATCTTGATCGGCGGCTGTCCGGCCGCTCCGGGCACCTCAGGGGGCACCGGCGGTTGCGCCGGCCTCGACGTCGGCGTCGAGGCCGATGTTGGTGTCGCCCCGGCGGGTCCCGCGGCGATCGCGTGGTCAGGCTGGCCCGTGCGCGTTACCGCGAGCAGGCTCACGGGGATCGCGACGCCGACGAGGACGACGGCGAGCGCGGTGGCGAGCCGGCCTCGGGTGCGGCGGCGGCGGGCGCCGGCGCGGATGGTGCTGGGAAAGGTCGGACCGAAGGCCGGCGTGGGCTCGTCGTGAGCGAGGGCGCGCAGCTGGGTCCGCAGGTGTGCGTCGTCGAGGGTCATAGCCGGTCTCCCTCGGGCCTGGTGGTAGCCAGCCGCGGTGCGCGCTGGCGGTGGTCGCGGTCCGTCAGGATGTCGGGTCCCGCGGCGACGGCCGGTGCGCTGATCGCGCGGAGGTGTTCGCTGGCGCGCAGCCGGGCCAGGCCGCGGGAGGCGTGGGAGCGCACCGAGCCGATGGAGCAGCCGAGGGCCGCGGCTACGTCGCCCTCGGGCAGGTCCTCGACATAGCGGAGGACGACGACGGCACGCTGGCGGGGTGACAGGAGGCGCAGTGCCCGGATGAGGCTCTCGCGTTGGGTGATCCGGTCGGCGAGGTCGACGCCCACCGCGGCGACGTCGTGTGACCAGGGCCCGTGGTCGTGCAACGGGACCTCGACGACCCGGGCGCGCAGCCGCCGCCACCGGCTCGTCGCACCGTTGACGATGACCCGTCGGAGATAGGCCTCGTGCCGCCCTTCGTCGATCTTGTCCCAGCGCAGGTAGGCCCGTTCGAACCCGCCCTGGACGAGGTCCTCCGCCGCGGCCCGGTCGCCGCCGGTCAGCAGGATCGCGCTCGAGAGCAGCCGGTTGGCCACTCTGGCCACGAATTCCTCGAAGACCCGTTCGTCATCCGCGTCCACACCTCGCCTCCTCGCGATGTCACCGCTGCTGCTGATGTGACGCGCGCGGGCCGGCCAGCTATGAGGCTGGATGGGGTTCTGTCCGGCGGCCGAGGACCGCGGCGCCCCTGTCGGCCGGCCCGCCCCGGGGCGTAGGCGGTGGAGTCCACATCGCGCGGTGGATGTCACGGGGGGATCGCGTGATGATGAGTGCGTCACGCCGGTGAGCTATCTGTCGGGGGCGGGTTGAGGCGGTCCTGTGGGGCGGCTGGTCCGATCCTGAGCGATCCGTGCCGGCCTCCACGGTGGTTCGAGGGTTACCACCCTGCACGTACTAACCTGCACGTACTAACTTTTGGCCCGTCGTTCGACGGTGACCTGAGAGACCCTGCGGAAACGACTACGCGTCGGCGCTGCCACCGCCCGCCGACTGGTCGCACAGCTGTGCAGTGATGTCCATGTCGCGCTCGACGGCCAGGGCGAGTCGGCGACGTAGAACTCGATAACACCACGCCCTTCTGTGCCGGTCGGGGAGGCGTGCCCGCGGGCTTCCCCGTCATCCGGCCGGATGACGGGACGTCAGGGCTCGTGACTCGGGATTGCGCGAAGACCTCGCTATGGTCCTCGGATGCCGTTCGGAACCGGGCGGTGAGGCTGGTCACGGGTGTGGGTGTGCCTGGCCGTTGTCGGCGGTCTGTGGGCGTCTCTCGGCTGCCTCGAACGCGGGCCCGAGTGGCGCGAGCGCTGCTCGTAGCAGTTCAGGCAGCGAGCCGGACAGTAGGACGAGTCCCCCAGCTGCGGGGGAGGTCGCGGTGGTCAGCCAGCGTGTGAGCGCGATTCGCACTGCGGTGGCGACGCTCGCTGCGAGTACGTGGGCGGTGAGCTGGTCGCTGTCGCCCAGGCGCTCGGCGATCACGGCGGTGAGGGGCTGCTCGATCTCGTTGACGGTGCCGAGGAAGGCATCGCGAAGCGTGGGGCGAGTCGTGATGAGCAGTAGTGCGCTGGGATCGTGGCTGCCCGGGTCGGTGTACTGCGCCACGATCGCCTCGATGATGGCGGTGGCGAGTGGGGTGCTAGCGGCCTGGGCAGCCACTGCCGCCGCGACCCGTGCTTCCCGTTCCGCGGTGACGGCGGCGACGATCGCCTGTTCGCGGCTGGAGAAGTAGTTGTTGTAGGTCCGTGGCGAGACCCCGGCGGCCTCGGCAATGTCGTCGACCCGCACGCCGTCGGGCCCACGCTCCAGGGCCAGCCGCAGGGCGGCCTCCCGTAGAGCCTTCCGGGTGGCTTCCTTCTTCCTCTCCCGTAGGCCAGGCGGTGGCGTCGTCACCAGGCCAGCATCCCACGGCCACATGCGTACGCGCAAATTTGCGTGCGCGCATCTTTCTGCTAGCGTCGGATCGTCTCCCTCGCCAGGAAGGACCAGACGCATGCGCGCCAAGGGCATCACGTACGACACCGGCTTCGTCCACAAGGGCGAGATCTCCCGCCAGCGCTTCCACTCCGACGTGGTCAGGCGGGAGCTGGCCATCATCCGAGACGACCTGCACTGCAATGCTGTCCAGATCACCGGCGGTGACCCGGAGCGGCTGGAACTGGCCGCGAGCCACGCCGCGGAACTCGGGCTGGAGGTCTGGTTCTCGCCCTACCCGCTGGAGCTGACGAGCGACGAGATCCTGACGCTGTTCGCCGACTGCGCCCACCGCGCGGAACGCCTCCGGCAGCAAGGAGCCGCGGTCGTGTTCGTCACCGGCGTGGAGTTGACCCTCATGAACCGGGGATTCACACCCGGCGACACCCTCGCGGAGCGACTCGACCTGCTGCTGGGCGAGCCCAACGGCCGACTCGAACGGCTCGCCGAGATAAGTGCCCGTCTCAACGACTTCCTCAACGACGCAGTCGCCGTGGTCCACCAGCACTTCAACGGGAAGGTCACCTACGCTGCCATACCGTTCGAGCGGGTCGACTGGACGCCCTTCGACATCATGTCGCTCGAACTCATCCGATCCGCCGAGGTCGCCGACCGGTACCGGGAAGGCGTACGCACCCTCGTCGCGCAGGGAAAGCCAGTCGCGATCACCGGATTCGGCACGGCCACCTGGCGCGGCGCCGGCGACAGAGCGCCCCGCAGCATGGAGATCGTCGAGTCCGACCCGGAAACCGGCGCCCCCCTCCGTCTGAACGGGACCTACGTCCGCGACGAGGCCGGCCAGGCCACCTATCTGGCCGAACTACTAGAGATCTTCGACACCGAGGGGGTCGACAGCGCCTTCGTCTTCCTCTTCGCGCTCGAGAGCCATCCGCACCGTCCCGATGGTGATCCCCGCGACGACCTCGACCTGGCCAGCCCTGGCATAGTCAAGATCCTCGAGGACCACCACGGAGACACCTATCCCGACATGGCCTGGGAACCCAAGGCCGCCTTCGCGACCATCGCCGAGCACTACGCCACCTGAGCACCCCGCCACAGCGTCCTCTCAGGTCCAGTTTCCGCATAGCGCTCGATGTCCACACAGGACAAGAACACGGCGACACGGCGATGCAATCGATTGCCGGCAGGGTACTGGCCGGGTGACGCCGGCGCCTCAGATCGATCGAGCCCGAGTTTCGCGAGCCGGGATTCGATCGCGCCCCGGCCACGCTGAGGAGCGTCGATCATTTCCTGCACCGTCCAGTGCGCCTCGTGTTCCTGCCGGAGTTGGTCATCCTCGCTGGGTGACCATGGCTCCCCGTGGCGAGGGTGGTCTCGCCGTTTCCGTTCCAGCACCCGTGCGTACGACGGCGTGGGAGACCAGTCGACCGCGACGAGGTCATCGACCGCATAGGTGGCCAGGACCTCGTCGCCGCAGCGCAGGTAGACGACACCGTCCATCGCCGACAGCCCATCCGCATCGGCGACCTTCTCGACTGTTTCGCCGCCGATACGGACCTCGACCCGTGCCCGCGGCGGCGCCGTGCGCTGCCGAGGACTGTCGAGCCGCTGCTCCAGCAGGGCCGACCAGACGTCCCCCGCCGGTGTGGCGGTCACCAGTCGCCAGCCAGCCTCGCCCAGCGAGTTCAGCGTCTCCGCGAGGCGATCAACGCCCACGGTCACCATTCGGTAGCGAAACTGGCTCATTGGGCAATCGTCGTACATCGGCGCGTACAGGTCTTCAAGATAGGGATCACAGTCCGAAGAACGGGACCCACCTCGCGGCATCACGACGTACCAGATCATTCCGGCCCGGATCGCAGGCGGACGAGGCTAACCCCGTCTCGCCACTACACACCGCGCAGTCGGGCACAGAGTGGCCCCTCATCCCTTCCGCGGATGGGGGGCCGTTCACGTGTCTGGCGTTCCTCCGACCAAAATAGTCACCCAGAACAACAATTTCCGTGGTGGTTAACGGCCTCAATGCCACAGGCAGGCAGGGGCCTGATCCGACGCCGTGACGGAATGCCGGCCTGACGGATTCACCGCCGACGACACGGACCCACCTGGCACGGGGCGGCTTCAGTCGTCGCGCCCGGCACCGCGATCGGGTGCGCTCATGTCCCCCGTCCCGGGCGTGCCCTCGGCGAGCCCGTAGCGCAGGTACACGGTGCCCTTCGGACCGGCTACCGGCGGTTCGAGGAGTGTGACGTTCGTGGGCACCGCGCCCCCGTCGAACACCTTCTTCCCGACGCCGAGCACGATCGGGTGCACCCAGAGGTCGAGACGGTCGAAGAGCTTCTCGCGCAGGAGGGTCTGCACCAGGTTCAGGCTCCCGACGACCTTCACGTGCTCGTGCCGGTCACGGATCTCGCGCACCGCGCCGGCCAGATCCGGGCCGAGCTGCGTGGACCCGGCCCACGAGAGGTCGGGCCTGCCGCGGGAGGCCACGTACTTCGGGACGCTGTTGAAGAGCGTGGCGATCTCGTTGTCCTCGCCGCCCTCCTGGTACGGCCAGTAGGCGGCGAAGATGTCATACGTCCGCCGGCCGAGCAGGAGGGCGTCCGTGCCCTCGTACGCGGCACCGACCTGCGCCCCGGCGACCTCGTCCAGCAGAGGCGCCTGCCAGCCGCCGAACGGGAACCCCACCGGGTCCTCCTCGGGGCCGCCGGGCGACTGCCCGACGAGGTCGAGGGTCGCGAACAGCTCGATGTGGATGAGACCCATGCCTTACTCCCGATGAGTTGGTTGTCTCCGTCGGGAGGTAGACCTGTGGGCACCGGCAGACTCATCGCTGCGACGGCACCCAGCTTCGTACTCGTCGACCGCCTCGCCCGGCGCATCGGTCACCACCGGCGTCCTGCGGTCAGCGTCCTTGCGACGCCCGGCAGGTATGCCGTGCGCCTTGATCCAGGCCCGCGCGTCCGATTCCTCGAACAGCACATGCCGACCGATCTTGAAGCACGCGGCCCGGTGCCCTGCTTACGCCACCAGGCCGGGACGCCGCACCGGCACTCCCGCAGGCCCTGATCCGAATGTGGCCCATCCGGGGTTTCAGGGGCCGCCGGACAAGGCGTAGGAGACGAGGTGGGTGTCGTCCGGGTCAGCCACCCAGATGACGGTCGAGCACAGTGTCTCGCCAGCGACCACGGCCAAGTGCTCGGGACGGAACACGGTTGCGCCCCCGGTGTGCGGCCTACTGCCACGAGAATTCCGCCCTCCGGGTTGGCCCCCGCCCTCGTCACCGGACCGCTTCGGGTGACAGTGTCACACATTCCCTCCCGCCTGGCGGACAGTGACGGGTGAGGCGGTGTCGGGGCCGGTCTGCCGGCGCTTGCCGAAAGCGGCATAGGTACTTGCGTAAGCGCCCCCGTAAAACGGGCAATACCGGCCTTGCAGCCCCCTGTGCCGAGCGGCTGGCCGAGCCAGGGGATCAGATGGTTTCCGCGTGAGCGACCACCGAAGGTAGCAGGCGAAGTCATCACGTGATGAATGCCCACCGCGCCGGCCAAGGAGCCGATGTCCCGAGACACGCTATTCGCATGTCCTGAGCCAGGGCACTACCAGGGGCACCATACCCATGCTGACCTGCGACAGACCCGACTACCAACGATCCAGTGGATTGAGTACAGCGCTGCTGGACCCCGAACGAGGTGTGATGGTCGCACCGCCGCGATCACGGAAGGTCTGCCGGTAGGCAGTTGGTGAGACACCCGTCGCGGCTCGGAAGTGCTGACGCAGCGAGATCCCGGTCGCGAAGCCCGTGTGCCGGGCGACCTGGTCGATCGGCAGGTCGCTGCTCTCGAGCAGATACCTGGCCCGCTCGACCCGTTGCCCGGTCAGCCACTGCCCGGGTGGGAGGCCCACCTCGTCCCGGAACCTGCGGCTGAATGTCCGCACACTCATGCGCGCGTGGGCGGCGAGCTCGGAGAGGCTGGTCGGCTCGCCCAGGCGACGGAGCATCCACTCCCGGGTGCTGGCCGTGCTCGTCCCGGAGGGCGGCGGTACAGGGCGCTCGATGTACTGCGCCTGGCCGCCGTCGCGCCAGGGCGGCACGACACAGCGGCGGGCCGCGCGGTTCGCGACCTCGCTGCCATGATCGCGGCGGACGAGGTGCAGGCACAGATCAATACCGGACGCGGCGCCCGCCGAGGTCAGCACGTCCCCGTCATCGACGAACAGGACGTCGGGGTCGACCGTCACCCGGGGGAACATCCGGGCCAGGCGCTCGGCCTCGAACCAGTGGGTGGTGGCCCGGCGTCCGTCAAGCAGCCCGGTGGCTGCGAGCAGGAACGACGCCGTGCAGATCGAGACGACCCGGGTGCCCGCCGCGACCCTGGCGAGGGCCGAGGCCACCAGGGCGACTGACCGGGGGTCGACCAACCTGCTCCGTTCGTCCGGCTCGTCCGATCCGGGCCAGCGGGACGGGCCGGACGGGCCGGCCTCCTGCGGATGGCCCGGCGCGAGAACCACGGTGTTCGCCGTCCCCAGCATGTCGGCCGTGTGATCGACGGCGACGGTGAACCCGGCGGCCGTGCGTACGGGCTCGCCATCGACGGTGCAGACGACGACGTCGTAGAGCGGATCGCCGGCCGGCCCGACCGCCGCCCCGAAGACACGGGCGGGTATGCCCAGCTCGAACGGGATGACGCCGTCAAGCGCGAGGACGGCGACGCGATGCATGGCCAGATCCTATCGAACAGTGACTATCAAGCCACTCCTGTCCACGCCCCGGCCGGGGCATCCTGACCTCACGACGCGGAGCGCACCAGGAACTGATCTGGGTCTGAGGAACGATGAGGGGACGAGATCGATGAGGGCGATCGTGTACGAACGCACCGGTGATTCGGAGGTGCTCCGGCTGGTGGAGCGTCCCCGTACGGATCCCGGGCCGGGCCAGGTCCGAGTACGGGTCGCGGTGTCGGGAGTGAACCCGACGGACTGGAAGGCCCGCAGTGGCGCGCACGGACCGGTCCCACCGGGCGGGCTGGTCCCGAACCAGGACGGCGCCGGTGTCGTGGACGCCGTCGGTGCCGGAGTCGATCCCGCCCGGGTCGGGGAACGGGTGTGGATCTGGGAGGCGGCCTGGCGACGGCCCGACGGCACCGCGCAGGAGGAGATCGTGCTGCCCGCCCGCCAGGCGGTACCGCTGCCACCCGGTGCATCCTTCGATCTCGGAGCCAGCCTGGGCATCCCGGCGATGACCGCGCACCGGACCCTCACCGTCCATCCGGAGGGCCCGGCCGCGCTCGGACCGTCGGCGCTGGCCGGCCGGACCGTGCTTGTCGCGGGTGGCGCGGGCGCGGTCGGACACGCGGCGATCGAGCTTGCGCGCTGGTCCGGCGCGAACGTCGTGACCACCGTCAGCTCACCCGGGAAAGCGGCGCTGGCCGCCGCCGCAGGCGCCCACCATGTGGTCAACTACCGCGAACCCGACGCCGCGGAGGCGATCGGCAAGGCTGCGCCGGACGGCGTCCACATCGTCGTCGAGGTGAACCCAGGCGCGAACGCCGAGCTCAACCAGCAGGTCCTGGCTACCAACGGAGTAGTGGTGATCTACGCCGACGGCGGCGGGACGCATCTGCCCATCCCGATTTTGCCGTCCATGATGTCGAACACCCGGCTGCAGTTCATCCTCGTCTACACCATGCCGGACACGGCCAAACTCCAAGCTGTCAAGGACATAACAGCAGCGGCAGCAGTCGGCGCGCTGCGCGTCGGCACGGACGCCGGTCTCCCGCTACACCGGTTCCGGCTGGAACAGACCGCCGCAGCGCATGACGCAGTCGAGGCAGGCACCGTCGGAAAGGTCCTCGTCGACGTCACCCATGCCCAGGAAGATCCCGAACAAGTTCACCTTCCGGACGAGGAATAGTTTCTTCTTTTCCGACCGGTTATTCGAGATCAAAAGAGGACGACCACGACGGTCCGTGCTCTCATTCGGCCCGTTCCTGGGCCCGGTAGTCCTGGACGGAACGATCGACGTACGCCAGCAGCTCCGGAGTCAGCCGGTGCAGCGCCCGTCGGTCGTACCAGCGGACGATAAGGGTGCCCACGGCGAGCCAGCAGAGCAGGCCGATCGCGGCCGCCACGACGCCACGGGTCAGACCCGCGTCAGCCTGGGCGCCGAAGTACAGGATCGCCCGGTCGCCGGCGAGGATCTGCCGCAGCGGCTCAGCCTCGCTGAGCAGCCGGAAGAAGCCGGGTAGTGCCTCCACGGGGACGGTCCCGCCGGCCGAGGCCAGGCCGGCGTAGACGAACAGCAGGATGGCGACCAGCTGCCCGGGGGTGCCGAGCACCGCGAAGAGCACAATCGTCCCGGCGGCGACGCTCGCCGCGCACAGCCACGCGTACAGCCACAGCAGCAGCGGATGCGGCGCGTCCATGCCCACCACGCCGGCCGCGACCGCGAGCATCAGGCCGGTCACCACCGCGGTCAGCACCGCCGCCATCGCCCATTTGATCAGCAGGGTCCGCCACCGGCTGATCGCCTTGGGCTGGAGCTGGGTCCATCGGGGGCCGACCTCGGAGGTCCCGTAGCCGAGTGCCGCGTCCACCGTGGAATGCAGGATGGTCCCGGCCAGGAACCCGCACATGAGGGTCAGCAGGGCCAGGTAGAAGGCGCTGAGGCCGAGCGCGCTGCTCGCGGGCGGGGGATGGAACTGGCTGGTCGTGACTGTCACCGGGTTCGCCAGGAACGCCTTCGTCGCGGCGTCGTGGGGCCCCGCGCCGGCCACCGCCGTGAGCTGGCCGCTGACCGTCCGCGAGGCGGCGGCGACAGCGGGCTGCAGGATGCCGGTGGCCAGGCTCACCCCCAGCGTGCCGGCCCGCGGGTTGGTCAGCAGCTGGATCGCCCCGGCACCCGCTGTCCCGGCCGACGACGGACCGGCTGCCGACGAGCCGGCTGGCGGCAGACCGGCCTGTGCCAGGAGCGAGGCGGTGAAGTCGGGCGGGATCACGACGGTCGCGTACGCGCGCCCGCGGTTCATGGCTCGTTCGGCCTCGGACCGGGTCACCGGCTCCAGCCGCAGCCGGCGGGACACCGCGGGGCTCGCCCGCAGGCCGGTCTCGATCCGCCTGCCGATGTCGAGGTGTTCTGTTCCCAGCGTGGCCCCTCGGTCGCTGTTCACCACCTCGACCGGCAGGTCGCGCACATGAGCCAGCGGGTTCACCGCCGACGCGAGGTACAGCGCGGTCATCGACGCGACGACGACCGAGGCCAGGACCAGCGGCAGCACCCACACCGCGCGTTGGCGCAGCAGGTCGCGCACGCGAACCGGAAAGTCGTCCCGCGGTGTCCCGTTCTCCGGACCCAACAGACTGTCTCGTCTCACTCAGGCCCCGTGGGCACACGGTTCACGGGCCGGCCAGAAGGCCGCCGGCCCGCCACGGGACACGCGGACATCGCGTCAAGCGCTCTCGGGGAGGATCGGGCCCGGAGGGAGGCTTCCGGGGCGTGACTCGTCGTCAGGTCAGGCGGTCACCGACTTGACGGCCGTCCTGATCAGGTCCGCCACCACGGTCGGCTGGGAGAACATCACCAGGTGCGACGAGTCCACCTCGACCGTGTCGACGCCCGCGCGCTGGTAGCCGAAGCGCTCGACCTCAGGATTGATGGCGTGATCCGACGTGGCGACGATGCCCCAGGCCGGCCTGGTCCGCCACGCCGCGGCGGGTGCCTTCTCACCGAACGCCGCCGCGGACAACGGCCGCTGCGACACGGCGAGCACCGCGGTGACGGCCGGGTCGACGTCGTGGGCGAAGACCGCCCGAAACTTCTGGACGTCGACCGAGAGATCGACACCGCCCGGGAACGGTGTGGCGACCAGCGCCGCGCCCAGGTCGGAGTCGGGGAACCGCCCCTGGAGCTCGCCCAGGGCCTCGCCCTCCTCGAGGACGAAGCCGGCGAGGTAGACCAATGCCTTCACGTTCTCGGCGACACCGGCCACGGTGGCCACCGCGCAGCCGTACGAGTGGCCGACGAGGACGACGGGACCGTCGATCGCCGCGAGGACCGACCCGAGGTACTCGGCGTCGCCGACGAGCGAGCGGTTCGGGATCGCCGGTGCCACCACCGCGAGGCCGTCGGCGAGCAGCTCGGGAACCACCCTGGCGAAGCTGGACGCGTCGGCGAAGGCGCCGTGGACGAGGACGACAGTGGGCTGCGACATGCTTTTCCATCTCCCCTGGTCGAAGTTGTGCGGCCCGAGTACACCAGGGTGTACTTGACGATTTGTGTAGCGTCTCCGTACCGGGCGACCGTGCCCGTCGACCCCACGCCACGCGCCTTGCCTCCGCCGTTCTCCTGGCCGTGGTCGTGTTTCCTCTCCCCGGCTTCGCCCCGTCGGCGAAGGACTCCCGACGGCCGTGGCGCGTCGGCCGGTCCGGAGTCCTGTGGGCCGGCCGCGAGTGGCACGGACAGTGACGGGAAAGGCGGTGTCAGGACCGGTCCGCTGGTGCTTGCTGCAAGCGGCATGGGTGCTTGTGTAAGCACCTGTGCGCGCCCCTGGCCGAGCTGGAGCGGCTGCTCGACACCATCGGCGCGACGCACCGGCGGGCGAGCCGGCCGGGCCCCTCTCGGGGGCGGTCCGCGAGGGGCGGGACGTCGACGACCACGCCGGCGGGAACGCTTCCGGCGCGGTCGTCGACCTGTCAGATCGGCTCGAAACCCAGCCAAAAGCTGTAAAGGCTGGTGCCGTCGGCCGCGTCGTCGATCCGGAACCCGATCAGGTCGCTGTTGTGCGTCCAGTAGATGGCGTACCTGTCCTGTTCGTGGACGCAGATGAGGTCACCCTGGATGACATTGTTGAACACCCAGGTGGACGCCAAGTCGTCCCCGTTGGCGCACCTGCCGGCGCGGGAGAGCCCCGCTCCGCGCGCTTGGGCGTCGCGCGACCTCGCGGCCTGGTCCGGGAAGGCGAACGCCTGGACCGAATGCTCGTTGCCGGCGCTGCATACCACCGCAGCCGTCACGTCGTCGCCCTCGCCGTCCGGGTATCCCGCGCAGTCTGAGAGCGCGTTGGGGCGGAGCTTGTCGACGGGCGCCTGCTGCGCCGCGGTGAGGCCACCCACCTGGGTGGGCTCCGCCGCGCTCGCGGTCGGCTCAGGGGTCGGCTCCGGCGTAGCGGAGGCCGATGCGCAAATCGCTGGATGATCGCGATGGTGGAGCCTCCGGTCGCGGCCGACGGAAATCGTTGGCCGCCTACGATCAGACCGGGCAGTCTGTGCTCGTGGTCGTCCTCCCGTTCCCCGAGAACCGCACTGTGGGCACGATCGATTGGATTGGCTCCTCCTACGACCACCTGGGGCCGCTGCCGGCACGCGGTGACGTGGAAGTACCGGACGGCGGGGAGGTGACCCTGGAGATCCACCCCGCCGCGGAGCTGGATGGCCACGACGGCAGAACCGTCGAATCGGCCTCGGTCAGCTGGTCTCCGGTCGACGTGCGCTTTCTCGATCAGCTGCCCTCCGACAGCATCACCGGGCTGTCGATCACGTACGCGGTTCAGCCCGGGTCGCTGGCCGCGCTCGCTCACCTGGCCCCGGGCCTGCGCAGGCTGACGCTGGCCTGGACCGATCTGACCGACGAGGCGCTGCCGCACCTGGCCGTGTTGCGGCACCTGGCCTGGTGGCAGAGTTTCGGCAACCATTTCAGCGACGCCGGGGTGCAGCAACTCGTCGCGCTGGAGGAGCTCGACCACCTCTACCTCGAAGAAGCAACCCTCACCCTGGCTGGTTTCGCCTTCGCCCGGCGTCTTGAACGGCTGTGCCGCCTGGGCGTCCAGGACGCGATGCTGTCGAAACGGGACCTGAAGACCCTTCGCCGCCAACTCCCGGGCGTGGACGTCGGGTGACGAGGATCCGTAGCGGCATCACGGCGCGGGCCGTCGAACTCGAACGGCTACACGCCGACGTACACCGACTATGGGCGCGCCGGAGCCTGAGCGCGGACCAGTGGGATGCCTGGGCTCGGGAGGCGGACCGCTTCGACCTGGCGGTCCGAGACTTCTACAGCCGGTTCGACCGCGCCGCCAAAGCGCTACGGAGCGGGGAACCTGAGGAGGTCGAGACCGCCGTCCAGTTCCTCGAAGCCGATCCGTGGTGCTTTCGATCCGGCTACATGAAAGCCGAACTGATGCACCGCCTCGCCAACGGTCCCGATCTGGACGCCCATCACCATCGGCTCCACGACGTCGTGGGTAGACGGCTGACGGAACCGCAACCCCGTCTCCTGCGCCACACCGCCCGCCAGGGCGCATCAGGTTCGATTCTTCCTGCACCTCGTCGAACAGCGGCTGCGGACCGAAGGCAGAACACTCGACGGGTGCCCCGGTCGCGACAGCGGCCACCGACCGCGCTGACCTTGCGGGGTCGGGCAGATCGGCCGCGGTCGCCCCGCACTCGGGGTAGGTCAGTTCCGCCGCCTGGTAGCGAACCAACTCCCGTTCCAACCGCCCGGCGACGACCAGACGCATCCTCGTTCACGAAGGGCCGTGGGGCTGGGCGGGGATGAGTGCTCGGGCGTATGCCAGCGCGGAGGGGGCGTCGGGAAACATCCGTCGCCGGTCACCGGACTCTGCTGTGATGCCATAGGCGCCGAGTGTCTGGTGGTGTTCAGGGCGGACCCCGGACAGCAGGGGCACGACTCCGCGTGCTTCGAGGTCGGTGAGGGCGACGGACAGCGCGGCGGCTCCGGTCGCGTCGACGGCGCTGACCCGTGACATCCGGATGAGGACCACCGAGTCGTCGTGAACGTGTTCCAGCGTGGGCAGCAGACGGTGGGCGGCGGTGAACGACAGCGGCCCGTCGATCCGGAGCACGGTGACCGGAGCGGGGCCGGAGCCGGGTCCGGAGCCGGGTCCGTGGGGACGGCTGTCGTCGTCGAACGGAAGGTGTTCCACCCGCGCGGTGCCGGCGACCTGGCGAAGCGCCAGCGCCCCGGCGAGGGCCAGCCCCACGGCAACGGCCACGACGAGGTCGACCACCAGTGTCACCGCACCCGTCAGTACCATCACGGCCAGTTCACCACGTCCGGCGCGGGCCAGGGCCCGGACGGCGTCGGTCTCCACCATGCGGATCGCGGTCGCCACCAGGACACCGGCGAGTGCGGCCAGGGGGATGTACCTGACCAGTCCCGCCGCCGCGGCCACCACGGCGGCGATCACGACGGCGTGGATGACGGCGGACAGCCGGGAGGCCGCACCCGAACGCACGTTGACCGCCGTCCTGGCGATCGCCGCTGTCGCCGGCATTCCACCGAACAGCGGCACGGCGAGGTTGGCGACGCCCTGGCCGAACAGTTCGCGGTCGGGGTCGTGGCGCCGCCAGCCGCCGGCCCCGTTCGAGCCCCGGCCCGGGTCCGACGATGCGCGCATCTCGTCGGCGACCGTCGCCGACAGTAGCGATTCCAGGCCGGCGAGTGCCGCGATGGCGGCGGCGGCCGGCAGCAACTCCGGGACCATTCCCGGGTCGAGGAATCCCCACGACGGCGCCTGCAGACCCGATGGCAATGCCCCGACCCGGGCGACACCGTCGACGTGGATCAGTTCGACGGCGACCGTGGCGAGGGCAACGGCCGGCAGGGACATCGGCACCGAGGGCCGCAGCCGCGCACCCAGCAGCACCACGACGGCGACCGCGGCGCTTACCGCCACCGACGTCCAGCGCGGTTCGTCAGCGAAGCGGGCGAGGGCGCGGGCGGCCACCGTCACCACCTTCTCACCCTCGGGTGTCGGCACCCCGAGGGCCGCCGGGACCTGCTGCAGGGCGATCACGGCTGCGATTCCGACGGTGAACCCGACGACCACCGGCATCGGCACGAGGCGCGCCAGGCCGCCGACCCGCCCGAGCCCCAACCCGACCAGGATCATCCCTGCCATGAGTCCCGCCATCAGCACGCCGTCAACTCCGCGGGCGTGTACGACCGGTACCAGCACGACGGTCATCGCCCCGGTCGGCCCGGAGACCTGGAAGTCCGAACCACCGAAGACCGCGGCGAGCACGCCGGCGATGATCGCGGTCGCCAGCCCGGCCTCGGTTCCCATTCCCGAGGAGATCCCGAAGCCGAGTGCCAGTGGCAACGCGACGACGGCGACCGTCACCCCGGCCAGCAGGTCCCTGGCGGGAGCCCGGCGGACCGAGCGAACGGTGGCCGAGTCGGGCAGTACCGCCCGGAGCCGTTCCCACAGGGCCGCCGTCGCGTTCCGCGCGAACGGCCGCCGCGACGGCGGGCCCGACGGCGCTTCGCCGGCGGCGTTCACTCGGACCTCGCGTCCGCGTCGCGCAGTTCGGCCAGGAGTTCCTCCTGGCCAAGGAGGAGATCGGTGAGAATGCGCCGCGCGGTACGCATCAGGTCCGCGACGTCGGTTCCGGCAAGGGCGTAGACGACCGTCGTGCTGTCGCGGGTGGCGGTGACGATGCCTGCGCGGCGCAGTACGGCGAGCTGTTGGGACAGGTTCGAGGGCTCGACGTCAATGGCCGCGAGCAGGTCCCGGACGGGCGTGGGCCCGAGCTGGAGGAGCTCCAGTACCCGGATCCGCACCGGGTGGCCGAGCATGCGGAAGAACTCCGCCTTGGCCTGGTAGAGCGGCACCGACATCATCGTTTCCGGGAGATCCTTTTCGGGTTTGGCGTACCTGGGACGGCCGCACGGGTGCGGCGCCCACCTGTCCGCGGAAGCATAACAACTTGAAGAAGTCTTCAATTCATCATCAACCAGCAGTGCGCAGGGTCACACCGGCCTCAGTGCCAGTACGTGGTGGTCGCGGGATGCCGGACCCTCCCACCGGTGACCGTCAGTCCACCGGGATGCGCGTTTCCGCATCCGCTCGTGCGCAGGGAGACGTACCAGCCAGTGACGCCAGACAACCCCGGCCAACAACGATCCAGCAGGGTCATGCACAGCGTTCCCACACGTGCCGCTGTTCGACTGATCCGTGAACCCCGCAAATAAAAGTTCTGGCGTTTTGCCCGGCAGTGTCCGATCAACGGTGGATGCGGTCCGGCCTCGCCGTTCGCCGCGTTAAGCAAGATTCCCGCCCGTCGTGTTCGACGGCGAGTGACCTTGGATGGGTGTCGTTCCGGTCGAGGCGTTGGGTTCGTGCGGGGGCGCGCCACCGGTTCGCAGACGCTGACCGAACTCGGCGGCACGATCAACACCATCAAGCTGACCAGCAGCAACGCGCTCCCCGCGCCGGCCCCCGTCAGCTTCGCCGATGCGTTCGCCAAGACGGGCAACCTCGAGGCCCAGCCTCTTGAGCCGGGCGCGTACGTGCTCGACTGGCTGGAGGTCCACGAGGGCATGCGGGTCACCGTCGCCCAGGACACCCGCCTCATCAGCCCGGTCGACACCGAGTTCGGCGAGCTCTGGGTCACCCTGAAGCCGGCCCAGAACCCGACCCCGCGTGGCGGTTCGGCGTACGTCTCCTACGACGACCCCAACAGCGGCCGTCTGATGCTCCAGGCCCTCAACGGCGCCCCCGGAGGCAACATCCGCCAGGTGTTCCTGTTCAACCCGGCCCGGACGGCCTTCGTCGACCGTCCCGGCGGCGACGCCAACACGGCCGTGACCGTGCTCAAGGCGCGCCCGACCAGCAACCAGATCATGCTGTCGGCCTCCCCCGGCCGCATCAACCCGACCAGCTCCGTCTGGAACGCCAGCCGCAAGCCCCTGGTCGGCGAGTTCCTGTACGACGGCAACAAGCAGCTGTTCGTCATCGCCAACCACTTCAACAGCAAGGGCGGTGACTACCCCCTCACCGCCGCGGTGCAGCCGCCGAACCGGACCTCCGAGGTCCAGCGCATCGGCCAGGCGACGGAGGTGCGCGACTTCGTCGCCGACCTGGCTGCCAAGAGCGGCAACACCGCTCGCGTGGTCGTGCTGGGTGACATCAACGACTACCAGTTCAGCCCGACCCTGGCGACGCTGACCGACAACGGTGCACTACTGAAGACGCTGATCAGCGAGCTGCCCGTGAACGAGCGGTACAGCTACGTTTTCGACGGCAACTCGCAGACGCTGGACCACATCCTGATCAGCCCGACCATCAAGGGCTACTCGTACGGTGTGGTGCACATCAACGCCGAGTTCTCCGACCAGGCCAGCGACCACGACCCGCAGATTCTTCGGATTCTGACGGGGTGCGGGTCCGAGCCGCTGCCCGAGCGCTGCCGCCCTGGTAGCCCCGTGGTGGATGTCAGGTAACACCCTCTCGCGGTAAGAAAGCCCCCGTCCTCTTCCCGGGGGACGGGCGCTTTTTGTTTCACGCGGACTTGCGGCCCACACTCGGGGTAGATCAGCTCCGCCGCTCGCACGGCTCAGAAGTGGGCTCTGAAGTAGGTGGCTTCCGAGCACTTCCGCGCTCGGGCGCTCAGCGAGCTTCCGGTCCGGGGCGGCTGCCGGTCGTGGCGCCGGGCGTCCGGCCCCAGAGCACGCGGGTAGGGTCACTCGTCGACGTCGACAATGGGGTGGACGGGTGGACGAGCAGCAACCGGTAAGCGGCACCGCGCCGACGGATCGCTGGTGGGGGGCGTACGCTGCCCGCGCATCGGGGATGCTGGCGTCCGAGGTACGGGCCCTGTTCGCGGTCGCGAGCCGTCCGGAGATCGTGTCTCTGGCCGGGGGGATGCCGGCTGTGGACGCGCTGCCGTTGGAGGCGGTCGCGTCGACCATGTCGGATCTGGTGACGAAGCGCGGCGCGGTGGCGTTGCAGTACGGCTCCGCCCAGGGTGATCCGGGGCTGCGCGCGCGGATCTGCGACGTGATGGCCATGGAGGGCATCACCGACGCCCACCCGGACAGCGTGATCGTGACAGTCGGTTCCCAGCAGGCGCTCGACCTGCTCACCCGGGTGTTCATCGATCCCGGTGACGTCGTCCTCACCGAGGGGCCCACCTACGTCACGGCCATCAACACGTTCGCCGCCTACCAGGCGCGGGTCGTGCACGTGGCGGTGGACGGCGACGGCCTCTCCCCCGACGCGCTGCGCGAGACCCTGGGCCGGCTCGCGGCCGAAGGCGCCCGGGTGAAGTTGCTCTACACGGTGCCGACATTCCAGAACCCGGGCGGGATCACCCTGACCCAGCCACGGCGGGCCGAGATCCTGGAGGCGTGCCGGCGGGCGGGGGTGCTCGTGGTGGAGGACAACCCGTACGGGCTGCTGTCGTTCACCGGCGAGCCGGTGCGGGCGATGCGCGCGGACGCCCCCGACGACGTCGTCTACCTGGGATCGTTCTCGAAGACGCTGGCGCCGGGGATGCGGGTCGGGTGGGCGCTGGCGCCGCCGCCGGTGACGGCCCGGCTCGTGCTGGCCGCGGAGTCCGCGATCCTGTCGCATTCCATGCTCACGCAGCTCGCGGTGGAGCGGTATCTGGCGACCCAGCCGTGGCCGGAGCAGCTCAAGGAGTTCCGGGAGATGTACCGGGAACGCCGTGACGTCATGCTCGACACCCTCGCCGAGACGATGCCCCCGGGCACGACCTGGACCCGGCCGGATGGCGGGTTCTTCGTGTGGCTGACCGTCCCGGGCGGGGTCGACACCAAGGCGATGCTGCCCCGGGCGATCGCCGCCCGGGTCGCCTACGTTCCCGGCACCGGCTTCTACGCCGACGGGTCGGGCCGCAACGCCATGCGGCTGTCGTACTGCTACCCGCCGCCGGAGCGCATCCGTGACGGCGTCCAGCGCCTCGCCAAGGTGCTCCGCGCCGAGATCGACCTCCGGCAGACCTTCGTACCCCGCCATGGCAGCACCACGGACGAGTGAAGGACACGACGATGACCGATCTTGGCCATGTGCTCGTCCTCGCCGGTGGCCTGTCACCCGAACGTGAGGTGTCCCTGCGCTCCGGGGGCAGGCTGCGGGACGCGCTGGCCCGGATCGACGTCGACGTCGAGCTGCGGGACGTCGACGCCGGGACGCTTCCCGCGCTCGCCGCCGACCCGCCCGCGGTCGTCTTCCCCGTCCTGCACGGAATCTCGGGTGAGGACGGCACCATCCGCGAAGTCCTGGACCTGTACGGCCTGCCCTACGTCGGCGCCGTGCCCGCGGCATGCCGGGCCGCGTTCGACAAGGCGACGGCGAAGGCCACGGTCGCGGCCGCGGGCGTCGTGACGCCGGAGGCCGTGACGTTGCCCCGCGAGGTGTTCCACGACCTCGGCGCCGCCGCACTCATCGACCGGATCGCGGGCAGGCTGGGCCTGCCCGTGATCGTGAAGCCACGCGCCGGGGGCTCCGCGCTCGGTGTCGGGCGCGTCGACGACGCCGGGCAGCTCGCCGAAGCCCTGATGGCCTGCTTCGGCTACCACGACTGGGCACTGATCGAACGCGCCGTGACCGGGGTCGAGATCGCGGTCGGCGTCATCGACACCGGTCACGGCCCGATCGCCCTGCCCGCCGTCGAGGTCGAGCCGGCAGGCGGGGTGTACGACTACGCCGCCCGGTACACCGCCGGCGCGACCACCTTCCACATACCGGCCCGTCTCGACGGCGCGGTGCTGCGCGCCGGCGCGGAAACCGCGGTCACCGCGCACCGGACGCTGGGCCTACGCGACCTCTCCCGCACAGACATGATCGTGGACACGAACGGCACAGCCCAGTTCCTCGAGGTGAACGTGGCCCCGGGCATGACCGACACGAGCACCTGGCCAATGGCCCTGCACGCCGCCGGCCTCGACTTCGCGGTGGTGGCCCGCGACCTCGCCGCCCAGGCCCGGGACCGCGCGGCCCGCCGCTGACGTCCCGAGCAGGGACGGCGGTGGACCGACACGTAACCCGGATTTTCACCGACGGGCCCCGGCCCGAGAGAGTGTCCGCTCTGTCAGTGGCCGGGGTTGCGGGCGGCGATCGCGGCGTTCAGCGCGGTGGCGAAACCGGTCCAGGCGAGGTAGGGCAACAGCGCCGCCCCGGCCGGCCGATCGGCCCGCCAGGCCCTGGCCACGAGGGTCGCGTTGGCCGCGTCCAGCGCGAGGATCTCCGCGAGCGCGAGGCGCGGGCGTCGGGCCTGAAAGAACAGCGGCGTCCAGGCGGCGTTCAGGGCAAGGTTGATCCCGAACGAGCGCCGGAGCCGCTTCCGCTGGTCGTCGTCGGTGCTGCCGTCGAGCGCCCGCGCGCCGGCGAAGGCGATCAACGCGTAGATCGGTGTCCAGACCGCGGGAAACGCCGCCCGGGGCGGCTGCCACCCGGGTTTGTCCAGCGACAGGTACCAGGCCGAGTCGGGCCTGGTTGCCACCGTGCCGACGCCGGCGGCGGCCGCCGTGGCCGCACTCGTCCTCGCCAAGGTCGAAGTACTCATCCCAGCCTGGTACCCGCAGGAGCGAGGCCTGTCCCACGGACCTGCGCCACGCTGCCACGATCGAACAGTCAGCGGCCCAGCTCGGTCCCGGCCACGTTCAGGCTGGCCCTCGCCGCCGCGCGCGGACCGCGTGACCTCGCTGGTGGAACCGAATGCGGCATCGAGGCCGCCGCCCGACCCACCTGTGCCGCCGATGGCTCGCGCCTGCGTCGCATCAGTGACGACGCTCCCGGCCGAGTAACCGGGGGCGACGTACTCAGCAGTTCCGTCAAAGGGGACGATTCCCTTGACGTGCAGATTGCTCTGCGCTGTTCCGGTACCGACAGTCTGGTTGATCCCAACACCGGAGACCACGTCGTCGGTGTCACCATCGGTCCGGCAGTTCGCGTTGCTCACGCTCTCCGAATTGACCGAGCCCGACCCAGCCGTGGCACCGGGGCTACGCACCGTGATAGTGGTTGACGCGTATGCGGTTCCTGGCAGTGTGACGGCCAGCGCGACCCAGGACGAGCGCCGTGAACAAGGGGGCCGTAGGGACTTTTTCGCCATCGCCTTCTTCCTCGCCGGAGAGATGGAATTGCCTACCAACCGCGGCCTGGCGAGAGAGCGAGAGCCGGCCGCTGAATTATTCCGCGCCGAATTTCTTGCACAGCAAAAGCGCGACTTGGACCTTCTTGGAGCCGCATCCAAGCACCGGCCGACTGACCGCTCAGTCGGCTCCCCGCAGCACGAATACGCCCAGCGGCGCCGGAGTCGCACCGCTCGCGCCGTCACGGGCTGGTCGGGTCTGGAACGGAGCCGACATGCGCGATGTACGGATAGTGATTATCGAACGACTTACCGGAGTGACGGTCCGGGATGAGGAGTGACCACCGTGCGATCAGCGCGAGAGCGGTCAGGCGGTCGAGCACATCCCGCCCCTGTGCGGCCCCTCGGCAGGCTTGCCGTCCCCGACCAGCTCTCGACCGTACGCCGGACACCCTCAGCCGGCTGACGCCGAGAGATGACGCTTCCCGGACAAAGTCTTCCTATATGACCAAATCGCCCAAGGGTTAGCGGTCACTACTGTTGACGAAGTCCGCTGCGGAGAGAGTCCCGCCGACGAGTCGGCGCGGAAATCACGCGGCCGGGCCAATCGCCCTCGCGCCTCCACTCCCGCCTCGAAGGCGAGCCCGGCCCGCCCCTCGGAACGCCGAGCGGGGCCGGTCGCTACCATCCTGAGCTGCAACATCGTCTAAATGAGCTAGAGAAATGACCTCACCGACGGCAGGAGAGAAGCTGGTGCACCGCACCGGCGCCCTCCACCGTCCGCGGCTATCCATCGTGGAGGTACGGGTGCACTTAGGTAGAACGACACGGTTACTCGGTGTGGCTGCCGCGGTTCTCGTTGCGGCAGTCACGAGTTGCTCCTCGGCACCGGGGGCGGCAAGCGCCGCGGCGTGCGACAGCCCTGGCGTCACCCCCGGTGAGGTGAACCTCGGCCTGGTGTACTCCGATTCGGGCGTGGGCAGTGCCGCGTTCGCCTCGGCCCGAGCCGGCGCGGACGCCCGGTTCGGCCTGGCCAACGAGGAGGGCGGGGTACACGGCCGGAAGATCGTCTACCAGTGGCGCGACGACGCGAACGACCCCTCCCAGAACGCCCGCGTCGTCCAGGAGCTCCTCCGCGGCGACAGTGCTTTCGGCCTCGTGACGATCACCACCGCCTTCGGCAGCGCACCGGCGGACCTGGCGAAGCAGAATGTTCCCGTCGTCGGGTTCGGTCTGCCGACCTGGGCCGAGTACCAGAACATGTTCTCCACCATGTACCAGGCCTCGCCGGTCACGATCGGCCGCTACCTCCGGGACAGCGGCGGCAGCAAGGTCGGCGTCGTGATCACGGGGTCGTCGGCGTCCACTTTGGATGTCATCAAGATGTACAAGAGCGCCTTCGAGTCGGTCGGGCTCACCGTGACCGACACCATCTCCTACGCGCACAGCGTTGACAGCCCGGCCCACGTGGCCCAGCAGCTGGCGGCCTCCGGCGTCAATGCGCTGGTTGGCTTCACGACCACCGAGGATCTCGCCGAGATCATGGGCGCCGTACGTACGGCGAACCTGAACCTCGCCACCACCGTCTCGTTCACCGGGTACGACCAGGGCCTGCTGCCCACCCTGGGCCCGGCACTCGCGGGCGTCTCGATCCCCGCGTACTTCCGCCCCTTCGAGGCGGGCGGCGCGGCCATCGACCGGTACCGCGCCGCGATGGTCCGCTACGCGCCGGAAGCCACGCAGCCAGACCAGCAGTTCGCGATGAACGCGTACATCTACGCCGACATGTTCGTGCGCGGACTCGACCTCGCCGGTGACTGCCCCACCCGCGACGGATTCATCAACGCGCTGCGGTCAGTGTCCGACTACGACGCAGGCGGCCTGATCGAACCCGTCGACCTGGCCACGAACCGGACCGGGGCGCTCAACTGCTACGCCTTCGTCCAGGTCAACCCCACGGGCACCGGGTTCCAGGTCGCCCGCCCACGCCTCTGCGCCGACGGCACGACCGGCTGACGTGGGTGGACGCTCCCGCCGGGGCGCGCGCGAGACGATGGTGACGGTCGCCGGAGTTCGAGCTGATGTCACGGGTGCGCTCGGAGGACCGGCCGGTCGCCGAGGTCTCCCGCAGAAGTCCGCGCAGGTCACGCTCGAACGCCCCCCCGCCGGTCACCGAACAGGTGGGGGCCGCGCTGGACAGCGAGAACACCGAGGCGACCGTCTCGTCGGCGCTGCGTTCGACGACGAGCCCGCCGGCCACGTCCAGCCGAGTGGGTTCCTGGAACCCGGCCGCCCGAAAGATGTCGCCCTCTCCTGAAAGGGTGCCCTGGGGCAGCACACCTCGCCCCGCCCGCCGGAGCGGGCCGAGGTAGTCGCGGACGAGCGAGGCGATCGCCTCCCGGGGCGGCCGGGGATGCGGCAGCACGTCGTCACCGGGAACGCCCTCGTGAGTAGTGGCGTGGACGAACACACACATGCCGCCGTCCGGTACCAGCATCCGGCGGACCGCGGCAGCGACCCTGGGACGGTCGAGCCAGTGGAAGGACTGGGCGAAGCTGACGACCCGGAAGGCACCGAGCCCGCCTGGCAGGTCCTCGGCGCGCAGAACCTCGGCAAGCGCCAGCGGATAGGGCAGGCGCCCGGCGGCGTAGAACTCGGCGCTACCCGCATAGAGAGTCTCGTCCCACTCGGACATGCTGTCTGATACCACAGCCCGTATCTCCCTGCAGCCACTGCCAGGATGACGCCCACGAAACGGGCGACAGATCATTCGCCGAGATTCGACCCTCTCCGCAACCATCACGATCAGCAACTATGCCCCGACCTGGGCAAATAGATAAGCGTAGTTAGTTCTGACGGTTGATCGAGTGAAAAACTTCCCCGAAAGCGCGTAATTTGCCTGGAACGCGCGCACGCTTGGAACTGGCAACTCGGGGTAGAACAACGCATGTTCCGGCGGAGCGAAGGAGATCGCTGTGCTGATGAAAGCGGCCCGAATGCATGGGTACCATGAGCCGCTGCGGCTCGAGGAGATTCCGGTGCCTGCTCCTGGGGCGGGCGAGGTCCTGATAAAGGTGGCGGCGGCCGGGATCTGCCGCAGCGACCACCAGTTGCTCGAGGGTTACTTCCAGCCGGCCGCACCGATGGAGTTCCCGGCCGTACCCGGGCACGAGGTCGCGGGTCGCGTGGCCGGAATCGGCTCTGCCGTACCGCGTTCGGCGGGCCTGTCCGAAGGCGACCTGGTGGTGGTCAACCCGGGGTGGGGAGACGGAACGTGCCGCCAGTGCCATGCGGGCAATGAACAACTGTGCACCGGGACCGGTGGATGGATCGGATTCGGCCCGCCCGGTGGCTTCGCAGAATACGTGGTGGTTCCCCATCGGCACCTGGTCCGGGTGCCGGGCGGCGACCAGAAGGCGGAGAATCTCGCGCCGTTGACCGACGCCGGGCTGACTCCCTACCGCGGGGTGAAGAAACTGCGGGCGGCTGGAAAACTCGGACCGGGGCGCACCGTGGTGGTCGCCGGCATCGGCGGACTCGGCAGCTACGCCGTGCAGTACGCAAAGCTGCTCGGCGGTGGAGCCACCGTGGTTGCGTTCTCCCGCACCGACGAGAAGCTGGAGCTCGCCCGACGCAACGGTGCCGATCACACCGTGAACACCCGTGACCTGAGCTCCAGTCAGGTACAGGACGACCTGGAGAGGCTCACCGGACGGCGGACGGTCGACGCGATCCTGGACTGCGCTGGTGCCCCCGCGTCGATCGCGCTCGACTTCGGGATTCTCGCGGCCGAGGGAGCAGTTGCCTCGGTGGGACTCATGGGTACCAAGGTAGAGGTACCACTTAACGTGATCGTGGGCACCGAACTCTCCTACTTCGGATCGTTCTGGGGAAACTACAACGACCTCACCGAAGTCCTTTCCCTTGCCGCGGCGGGGCAGATCAGACACACCGTCACCACGGTCAAGTTCGAGGACATCAACGATAACCTGGGAGCACTCGCCCGCGGTGACGTCGTTGGCCGTCAGGTGATTGTCTTCGACTGATCCGGTGTCGGCGGCCCTACCGGGCGCTGCCCGGGACCGCGCCGACCACCGCTGTCAGTCCGCTTTGGACGCGATGCCCTCGTAGGCGAAGCCGAAGAACTCGGGCCCGCCCATCCGGTAGGTCTCGATGGTGTCGAGAGTGAGCCCGGCGTTCTCGATCAGTCTGTCGACCGGCCGGTTCAGATGGCAACCGCCGAAGCACCGCCCCCAGAGGGGAGTGAGGCGGTCCTGCCACCGGGCGACACCGGGTCTCGGCGAACGGCCGTGTTCGACGAAGTGCAGCGTCCCGCCGGGGCGCAGCACCCTGCGCACCTCACCGAGCGCGCGTTCGACGTCCGGGATGGTGCACAGCGTCCAGGTGACCAGTACGTGGTCGACCGACGTGTCCGGGACGGGGAGCCGCTGGCCGTCGTCACCGACGAACTCGACCGGGACGGCGGTGGCGGCGAGGCGACCGGCGGCCAGCCTGCGACCGACCACCGCGGGTTCCACGGCGAGCAGCCGGGTGACCTGCGGCGGGAGGTGGGGCAGGTTGCGCCCGGAGCCGAACCCGATCTCCAGGACCTCGCCGGTCAGCCCGGAGACCACCCGGGCCCGGGTGGTCTCCACGTGCCTGCCCAGGGCAAGGTCGATGAACCGGGGAAGCACCTGATCGTCGTAGAAGCCCATCGTCTCTCCCTGTCGCGGCATGGGTGTCCGGCCCCCTGCCCCGGCATTGGTACCCGGCCGCGGGCTGACCATCAAGGCACGTTGTTCCCGCGCCGGCGGTAACGGAGCGGGGGCGGCGCCGGGCCCAGGGTCAGCTCCCCGCCTGGTTGGGTGGGCGTCCACCGATCTCCCGGGTGATCGCCGTGGTGGCCGCGGTCAGCCGCCGGCCGTAGGGGACGACCTGCTGTGGGCTCAGGCGGTGCGGGAAGCCCGCGAGGGTGACCGCCAGGCACACCCGGCCGGCGCCGTCGAAGACCGGCGCCCCGATCAGGCTGAGCTGGTAGGACTCGATGCCGCCGAGGTCGACGAGCAGGTAGTCGTCGTCGACGCCCCGGGCCTGGATGACGCGTTCGACCGCGGCGCGGACCTCGGCGTCGCCGTCGCCCGCGGCGAAGGTTCTCAGCGCCCGGGCCAGGCTGTGGTGCCGGTCGTCGTCGAGTGCGACCGTGTACCCGCGGAGCCGGATCGTCTTGATGGCGTCGCGGTAGATGCCGAGCCGGTGGTCGTCGGGACGGGGGCTCAGCCGGCGCAGCCACCGCTCGACGGTCTCGGTGTCGGACCAGGCGATGAAGACCGTCCCGAGCGGCGGCGACAGCGGAACCCGGTTACCGGGCCTTGATCCGAACCCGACGGGCGTCGCGGCGTGCCCTTCGACGGCGAGGACGAGGATGTCCTCGCCCATGACGGAGCTCGCCACCGCCTGGACACCGAGCTCGTCGCTGAGCCGGCGCATGTGCGGTCGCGCGAGCTCGAGGGCCTGACGCCCGGATCCGGCGGCCGCGTCGCCGACGGCCACCAGGGCGGGCCCGAGGCGGTAGGTCTTGTCCTCCGGGTCGCGCAGCAGCCAGCCGGCGTCGCTGAGGGTGGCGAGCATCGCGTGGGCGGTCGCCTTGTTCATCTCCAGCCGCCGGGCCAGCTCCGACAGGCCGAAAGGCCGGCCGGGATGCTGGCTCAGGAAGGTGATGAGCGCAACGGTCCGCTCGACCCCCGGGGCGGGCCGCGGCATCAGGCGGGCCTGCGCCGCGCGGTCACGTCATGGCATCGACACGCCGCCGTTGGGCCGCAGGACCTGGCCCGTGACGAACCGGGCGGCTTCGGATGCCAGGTACAGCGCGGCGTGGCCGACGTCCTCCGTCGTCCCGATGCGCCGCAGCGGCGCCAGATCCCGGCTCCGTCCCAGGAATCTTTCGCGCTTGTCCTCATCGACGGTCCCGTCCTCGGCGGTGTAGTGGCGGCGAGTGATGTCGGTCTCGACCAGACCCGGCGCGATGGCGTTCACCCGGACCCCGTCCGGACCCAGCTCCTTCGCCAGCGTACGAGTGATCTGGACCACCCCCGCCTTCGAGATCGAGTAGGCCACCAGGCGGGCGGGGGCGGTGTCGAACGCACCCGACGCCATGTTGATGATGCTGCCCGCCCGCTGGCTCCGCATCACGGCCCCGGCCGCCTGGCACCCGAACAGCACGCCCTTGAGGTTGACGGCCAGCACCCGGTCGAGCTGTTCCTCGGACAGATCGAGCACCGGGACGTCGATGATGATCCCGGCGTTGTTGCACATCACGTCGACCCGTCCGTGTTCCGACGCCGCCGCGCGCACCAGGTCGTGGACCTGGTCTCGGCGCGACACGTCGACGGCGGCCGGCGCCGCCGACCCGCCGGCGGCGGCGATCTCCTCGCTCGTCGCCCCCGCGGCCCCGGCGTCGACGTCCGCGCACACCACCACGGCGCCGGCCGCCGCCAGCACCCGGGCTACGCCCTGGCCGATGCCGTGGCCCGCCCCGGTCACGATCGCCACCCGGCCGGTGAGGTCGAACGCGCGGCCCAGCGCCCTGACCGGCTCCGCGCGTCCGTCCTCCTCGAGGGCCGCCCCGTCCCGGGTCATGACGGCGTGGCCGTCGAGGGCGGCGCAGTCGAGGGCAGCACCGTCGACGACAGTCCGGAGCCCATGTAGGCGAAGCGGGCGGTGGCTCCGCCGTCGACCACGAGGGTCTGGCCGGTCACGTGCCGGGAGAGGTCGGAGCACAGGAACAGGGCCGCGCCGGCGATGTCGCGCGGCTCGCCCGAACGGCCCAGCGGTTCCACCGCCGGCGGCGGGGGGACGTCCCCCCGTGCCTGTAGTGCGCGCATGAGGCGCGGCGTCCGGATGGAACCGGGTGCGACGGCGTTGACCCGGATGTTCGACGGGCCGAGCTCGACGGCCGCCGTGCGCACGAGGGACAGCAGGCCGGCCTTGGCCGCTCCGTAGGCGGCGTGGTTGGGCGCGCTGGTCAGGCCGCTGACCGAGGCGGTGAACACCATCGCCCCGCCGCCGGCGGCCACCATCTGCCGGCCCACGATCTGCGTGATGAGGTGGGCGTGCCGCAGCACCAGTCCGAAGGTCGCGTCCCAGTCCTCGTCCGTCACCTCCAGCAGCGTCGACCACAGGGCCATGCCGACGATGTCGACGACGGCGTCGAGGCGCCCGTAGGCCGCGAGGGTCTCCGCGACGACACGCTCGACGTCGTCGCGCCGGCGCGCGTCGGCGACGCAGGGTAAGCCACCCACCTCGGCCGCTATCTCGCGGGCGAGATCGGGATCCACGTCGACGCACGCGACCCTGGCTCCCACCGACGCCAGCGCGTGGGCGGTGTGCCGGCCGTTGCCCTGACCGGCCCCCACGACCATCGCCACCCGTCCGTCGAGGCGCAGCAGCCCGGGGTAGTCGGGGATCGCCGATTCATCCAACCGTGTCATCGTTCCTGCCTCCGCCGCTGCCGCTGCCGATGTCTCTGCCTCTGCCTCTGCCTGCGATCGGGATCGTCGGGATCAGGTGGCGGTCACCGAGGTCGAGACCTGGACCTCGCGACGTTCGAGCTCGGGGATGACGTGGGTGCCGAGGAGCTCGATGGTGCGCATCACGGCCTCGTGGGACAGCCGGCCGAACTGCACGTAGCAGAGCAGCCGGTCGACCCCGAGCTCGGCGTAGCGGAGCATCTTGCGCAGGCACTCGTCGGGATCACCGACGATGATCATGTCGGCGTCGCTGAACTGCCTCGGATCCGGCGGCGCGTTCCGCCGCTGCTCGAGGATCGGGAACATCTTCTCCCGCTCCTGCTCGGAGGCGTGCGGGAACTCCCACTCCAGCGTGAACTCGGCCAGGTTCCTGTACCACCACCAGGTGGCGTCCCAGATCCCGTTCGCCTCGGCCTGGGCCATCGTGTCCGCGCAGTGGACCAGCGTGTAGGCCGCCACGCGGTTGTTGACCACGCGGGTGATCGGCTGCGCGGCGGCGGCGGCCCGCCGGTAGAGCTGGATGGTCTCCGCCATCTGCTCCAGCGGCCGCATGATCGACAGCGAGAGCAGGCCGAGGCCCATGGCGCCGGCGGCCTGGGCGCTGCCCGTGCTCGACGCCGCCATCCAGCAGGGTGGGTGCGGATCCTGCATCGGCTTGGGGGTGACCATGCGGACGGGGACGTTGCCCGCCGCGGGGAATCGCCAGTGTTTTCCCTCGAACGAGAAGTATTCGGATTCCCAGGCCTCGACAATGGCCTGGATCGCCTCACGTACCTGATCCTTGCTCTGCGGGATGTCGACACCGAAAGCGGTCTGTTCCATGGGGGTCGAGCGGCCCGTCCCCCATTCGACGCGCCCATTACTCAGGACGTCGGCCGTGGCGACCTTCTCGGCAACGCGCACGGGTGACGTGAACGCGGGCGGCAGCAGTGTCACCCCGAAGCCGAGCCGGATCCGTTCGGTGACCTGCGAGAGCGCCCCGATGAGGACCTCGGGCGCCGAGCAGTGGGACCGCCCCTCGCGGAAGTGGTGCTCCACGTGCCAGGAGGTGTGGAAACCCATCTCGTCGGCAAGGCGGATCTGGGCGATGGCCTCGCGGTAGGCGGCCTGCTCGGCCTCGCGCTGCCCGTGGGGATGGGGCTTCGACCACGGCTTCGGGACGTCCACCTCGTACAGCAGATCCAGTTTCACGGCGGCCTCGTTTGTTATAGCAAACGGCGTGGTTGGTACAGTGACCACCATAAGTGCCGCTCCGTCGATGTCAACGGGGTCGCAGCCAGACAGCTCGACCCGAACTCCAGCCCTAACCCAGCCCGGTTGACACCCCCACTCCCAGGTCGTTACGTTCCTGAACGCAAGATGGTTGTTCCAGATACGGAACAATGCGGCGGTCTCGAAGCGTCAGGCATCCGGGCCGCGCAACGGTGAATGCGAGGTCGTGATGCCGTTGCTTGATCCACTTATATTTCTCCGGGGTAGCCCGTTCGCTGGTACGCCGGAGATCTCCTACCCGCGCGCGGTTACCGCGGACGCGCCGCGCCTGCCGGGCGGAACCTGGCAGGCGGCCTCCATTCCGGTCGGAGTCCGGCTCGAGTTACAGGGCGACGCCGAGGCGGTGGTCGTCGCGTATCGCACCGAGTGCGACGCCCGCGGCCCACGCGGCCCCGGCGTCGGTGTCGGTGTCGGTGTCGGCCAGACCTTCGAGATGTGGGTGGGCGACTCACTGCTGGCGACCGCCCCGGCCGTCCACGGCGAGGGCACCGTGGAGCTGCCCCTGAACGCCGGCACGCGGACGACGACCGTGTACCTGCCCGAACGCATGCGCCCGACCGTGCTCTCACTCACCCCGGTCGGCGGTTCCCTCGAACCGGGACCGCCCCGTCCACGTTGGCTCGCCTACGGTGACTCCATCGTCGAGGGCTGGGTCGCCAGCTCGGCGGGCTCGTCCTGGCCCGCGCGGCTGGGCCGCCGGCTGGGCCTCGACGTCTGCAACCTCGGCTACGCCGGCGCCGCCCGCGGCGAGATCCCCTCCGCCGAACACCTGGCGAGCGTCCCGGCGGCACTGATCAGCATCAGCTACGGCACCAACTGCTGGTCGACGATCCCGCACACCGCCGAACTGCTGCGCGCCGGGCTGGACGTCTTCCTCACCGTGGTGCGGCAGGGGCACCCGGACACGCCGGTCGTGGTCACCACGCCGATCCGCCGCCCGGACGCCGAGACCACCCCCAACCGCGTCGGCGCCACGCTCGACGATCTACGGGTCGCGATGGCGTCCCTCGTCCAGGCACGCATCGACGGCGGCGACCCGTCACTCACCCTCGTTCACGGCGAGACCCTGCTGGACGAGTCACTCCTGGCCGACGGCGTCCACCCCGGCGACGACGGCCACGCGGTCATGGCCGACCGCCTGGAACCCGTCCTGCGGAAGGCGGGGCCGGGGACATGAGCGGCACACGGCCCCCGAACCACACCGACGACCACACGAACGCCTTCCGGAACGCGCTTGGAACGTTCGCGACGGGAATCGTGGTCGTCACCGCGTCGCACCCGGCGGGCGGTCCGGTGGGTCTCACGGCCAACTCGTTCAGCTCGGTGTCGCTCGCTCCTCCGCTCGTGCTGTTCTGCGTGGCGCACACCTCCACCACGTGGCCGTCGATCCGGGCCGCGGGCCGGTTCTGCGTGAACGTCCTCGCCGACGGCCAGGAGGAACTGTCACGCCGGTTCACCGTGCGGGGTGAGGATCGCTTCCGCGGCGTCCCCTGGCGGCCCGCGCCGTCCGGCGCCCCGATCCTGCCCGGCGTCGCGTCGTGGATCGACTGCCGCATCGAGACTCTCCACGAGGCCGGCGACCACACCATCGTCGTCGGGAAGGTCTGCGATCTCGCGGTCGACGACAAGGGTGCCGCTCCGCTCCTCTACTACCGAAGCAGCTACGCCAGTCTGACCGTCAGATAACCATTGATGGTCACGAATCGAACCGGAAGGAGCGTTCTGATGGACGGTGACGCCGACCGGAACGGCGAAGAGGAGAGGCCTCGGCAGTTCTTCTTCGACGTCAACGAGCTCCCGGGCCGTACCAACGTGGATATCATGGGGGATTCCGAGGAAACCCGGCAGTACTTGGACCTTTTCGGCCGCGACCTGGTTACCAGGACGATTCTCCAGTCCCCGCAACTGTGCGTCTACCATGAGACCGCCGCGCCGGGAGAGAAGGTCAAGCCCCATCGGCACGGTACCCATCAGCTGAACTACGTCCTCCGCGGCGAGCTGATCTTCGGCAGGCGGCACGTGGGGGCCGGCATGGGCTTCTTCACGCCCGACCTTCTCTATGCCTGGCGGGCCGGTGACGAGGGCGCCGAGTGGATCGAGATCCACGCCGGCCAGCCCGGCATCTTCGTCGATCAACGGTCGTCCTGACCGCTGCCCTGACCCAGCGCCCTGTGGCCATCTACCAAACGAGGGATGTCAGTCGTGACAGATTTGTTCGAGGGCAAGGTCGCCCTCATCACCGGCGCCGGATCAGGCATGGGCCGGGCGATCACCATCCGGCTGGCGAGGGAAGGCGCCGCGGTGTTGGCCCTCGACATAGACGAGGGCCGGCTGGCCGAGACGAAGGCGCTCACCGCGGGCACGGTGTCGGTCCGCCAGGCTGACGTCAGCGACCCGGCTGCGTGCGCCGAGGCGGTGGCCGCGTGCGTCGACGAGTTCGGGCAGCTGGACGTACTGGGCAACGTCGCCGGTATCTACCTGGCCGAGCACACCACGAAGGTGACTCTGGAGCAGTACCGACGGGTGATGGGCGTGAACCTCGACGCCTACTTCTTCCTGGCTCAGGCCGCCATTCCGCACCTGTTGGAGACGGGTGGCAACATCGTGAACATCGCCTCCAACGCCGGTATCCAGGGGCTCCCCTACTCCGCCGCCTACTGCATGAGCAAGGGTGGCGTCATCCAGCTCACCCGGGCGCTGGCCGTCGAGTTCCTCAAGACGCCGCTGCGCGTCAACGCCATCGCCCCGGCGGGCACCAACACGAACATCGCGTCGGCGATGACGTTCCCGGCCGGCATGGACCCCGACCTTTCCCGTCGCATGGCTGGCCTGCGCGGCCTGGCCGAGCCGGCGGAGATCGCCACGCTGTTCTCCTTCCTCGCCTCCGGCGAGGCCCGTTCGGTGACCGGTGCCGTCTACACCATGGACAACGGCCTCACCGTCAGCTGACCGCCGGCCTTCTCACCTGGTAATCGTGGCCGGAGGGTGAACACGTGGCAGTCGAGCCTTTTCGCATCCACATCAGCGAGGACCGGCTGGCGGTGCTCGGCGACCGGCTGCGCACCGCGGTCTGGGCGGAAGAGCCTGCGCGGGGTGAGCCGGGACGACTTCGCGCCGGAGGAAGTCGCCGACTTCGACAGGCAGCGCCCCGCGGCACTCAACCTCACGCACTTCCTGACGCACACGTTCGAACCCCGCACCCTGGCCTGGGCGTTGCAGGACTCTCCCGTCGGCCTGGCCGCCTGGATGGTGCAGCGGCGGCAGGCGTGGAGCGACTGCGGCGGTGACGTGGAACGCCGCTTCACCAAGGACGACCTCATCACGAGCTTCGCCCTCTACTGGCTCACCGGCACCGTCAGCGGCTCGCTGCGGTTCTACGCCGACTCGTTCCAGCGGCCGTGGACCCCCTCGCACGACCGTCGGCCCGTCCTGGAGTCACCGACGGGCATCGCCGTGTTCCCATACGAGCTGACGCACGTGCCACGCGCCCTCGCGCAGCGCGAGGCGAACCTCGTGCACTGGACCCGGATGAGCCGTGGTGGCCACTTCGCCGCGGCAGAGGAACCGCAACTACTGGTGGCGGACATCCGCGCGTTCTTCCGGCCGCTGCGCGCGACCGGACTGTCCCGCTGACGTCCGTCGAGACATCCGCTGTCGCGGCGCATCATCCACACCACACCAGGCCGGGTTGAGGATCGGGCTCAGGGGGCGTACACGAACAGCAGGGCTCCGGCGAGGAGCACCGCGGCGGACAGCAGATAGCGTGCGGCGAAAAGCCAGCACCGGACGGTTCCGGCCTCGGCGCCGGTCACGGTGCGCAGTTCGACGTACGGATGGGGCGCGCGCAGATACCACCCGGTCACCACCACCTCGTCTCCGACGAAGGACTGGGCCCGGGTCAGCGCGAACAGGATCCGCCCTCCCGGCGCCGGGTGGCGGTACACGACGGGCACCGTCCCGCTGGCGTCCGCGAGGACGAGGTCGGGCGAGGTCACGAACCCGCCCCGGCCCACGATCGTCCCGCGCAGGCTGACCGGTATCGCACCGAGTGGCCCGGCGTCGAGCCGGTCGAGCAGTTCGATGAGCCGTCCGACCGGTTCCGGAGTGCCCAGCGGCGCCCGCAGGCCCGCGCGGATCAGCAGCAGCGCACCGGCGGCCGTCACCAGTCCGGCGAGGAAGCCCAGGTCGTAGTGGTCGGGCCCGCGGCGGGCGAGGATCAGCGCGGCACCCAGGCAGATCCAGCCACCGAAGTACACGGGCAGCTCCACCAGGAACTGCCCGCGGGCCCGGACCCGCTCGCCGGCGCTCCCGCGCGCCGCGCTCCGGGCTCCCCGCCACTGCCGGGGCGCGCCGGGCAGGCCGCTCGCCTCCAGCGCGGCGATCCGGGTCGAGACGAGGGGGTGGGTGGAGAGGATCTCCAGCCAGCGTGCCCAGGGGCTGGTGACCTCCCAGCGCAACGCCCGCACGAGACGCTCGGGGGGCAGCTCCAGGGCGATCAGGCCGACGGACGGCGCCGAGCCGCTGCTGGCGATGCCGAGGGCTCCGACGGCCCGGACCCTGTTCTCCCGGCGAGCCAGCCGACGGGCCGCTCTCTTCTCGTCGTTCTCCCGAAGCACGTGGACGCGGGCGGCGAGATCCTGATCCCGCTCCCCCATCCCGTGCACAATCTTGACGAGGGCGGAGCACAGCGCGTCGCCGTCCCCGGTGAGCGCGCAGGAGGCGTGGTCGGCACCCAGCTCACGGGCACGGGAGAAGCTCAGCAGCGCCAGCTCGGAGAGCAGGTAGGCGGCGGACCCGATCAGCCTGACCGGGTCATTGTCCCCGGACTGGTCGCCGTTGCGCGTGCCGGACGCCGCGTAGTACATGAGGGTCGGCACCACGCACAGCGCCGTCATCACGGCGAAGTCCCGATTCCTGATGTGCCCGATTTCGTGCGCGACGACCGCCTCGACCTCGCGGTCGTTGAGCCGGTCGAGCAGCCCGCGGGAAATCCAGATACGTGCGTCCCGCCTGGTCCGGCCGAAGGTGAACGCGTTGGGGTCGCCGTCCTCGACGATGCCGAGCCGGACCAGCGGAATGCCGGCGTTCCGGCACTGCCGGGCGACGATCGCGGCGACCGGCTCGTCGCTGAGATATCCGTCGGCGCCACGCTCCAGCTCGCGGGCCGGGGCCAGCCACTCCACGACCCGCGGCCCCACCAGGTACTGCAGGAGGGCAAGGCCGGTCACGACGGCCACCGGCACAAGGACCGGCACCGGTGTGAAGACGGTCAGCAGCCAGCAGGCCAGGATCAGTACACCGCCCAGCGCCGACAAGGCGGCCACCGAACGCCGCCAGACGTAACCCGTCATGCCCCGCCCCCCGAATCGGCCAGACAACCAGCCGGACAACCCGGACCAAGTTATCGAAAACCGTTCCCGGCTGCCGGAGGATAGCCTCGTCGCATGCTGCGGGCGCGTTCTCGGGGAGACCTCGGTGGCTGACGCCGACGATGTGCGCCGGTTGGCGCTGGCGCTGCCGCACGTGGTGGAGATCGCGAGCGAGGGCTTTGACTTCCGGGTGGCCGGCAGGGGCTTCGTCTGGTCCTATCCCGAGCGCACGCCCGGGAAACCGCGCGTGATCCGGACCGATACCGCGGTGCTGTTCGTCGGCGACGAGGCGGAAAAGCAGGCGCTCCTGCTCGGCGAGCCTGACATCTTCTTCACCGTGCCGGGCTACAACGGCCTGCCCCTGGTGATGGTGCGCCTGGCTGAGGTGACGGTCGGCCGCCTGCGGGAGCTCGTGACCGACGCCTGGCGGATGCGCGCGCCGGACGCGCTCGGCGGCGACCTCGACCAGCACGCCGAGCAGCTCACCGACCAGCACGGCAGGCAGCACGCCGAGCAGAGCGGCGAGCAGCCAGCTCTGGGCTGAGCCCGCCCGATCACCAGGAAGCATCGCCGGCGCCGCGGGCGCGGGCGGCTGTCGCGCGCTGTCACACCCCCGACAAAGTTTGAGCGCCGCTCAAGCGAAATGCTTGACTGTCACTCAAGCGAATCGATCCGGGGAGGGCTCGACTCATGGGAACCAGGGCGGATGCGGTGGCGGCCACCAGGGAGCGGATCGCGCGGGCCGCGCTGCGACTGTTGCTCGCGCAGCCCTACGAGGACATCACCCTGGCGGACATCGCGACCGGCGCGGGCGTCTCCCACCAGACCGTCCTCAACCACTACGAGTCCAAGGAGGGCGCCGCCTCGGCGGCGATCGAACTCCTGGGGTCGGAGATCGAGGGGCTGCGGACCTCCGTGCGGCACGGCGATCCGGAGCACGCCGTCGAGGTGCTGGTCGAGCAGTACGAGCGGTCCGGTGACCTCAACGTCCGCTGGGCGATGTCCGCCGAACGGCTCGGGCGCCTGGCGGCCATCCTCGATCAGGCCCGGGCGGCGCACCGGGCCTGGCTGGAGGAGGTCTTCGCACCCCACCTGCCCACCGTGCCGGCGGACCGGCTGCGCGGCCTCAACGCGCTGCACGCGGCGACCGACGTCTACACGTGGAAGTTGCTGCGCCGCGACCTGCGCCTGAGCCGGCCGGAGACCACCCGGACGATGACCGCGCTGGTACGCGGCGTGCTGATCCGTGACGTGCCGGACAGCTGACCCGACAGGAATCCCGGCACGAATCCCGAGCGAAGGACCGAAGGAAGGTCACCGATGAGCAACACGTACCTGTTCGCCCTCACTGACGGTGGTGGTTCCGTAGCTCCGGAGCTCGGCCTCGCGCGACGGCTCGTCGAGCGCGGCCACCGGGTCACCGTCCTGGCCGAGGACTCGATGGTGCCCGCCGTCGCCGCGACCGGCGCGGCCTTCCGTCCCTGGCGGAACGGCCTCAACCGGCCCGACAACCAGCCAGAGCACGCTCCGTACCGGGAGTGGGAGCTGCGGAGCCCGCGCACGCTGCTGCGGGAGATGATCAGGCGCCTGATCGTGCGCCCCGCGCCCGGCTACGCCCGCGACGTCACCGACGCGATCGACGCGGATCGCCCCGACCTCGTGCTCGCGTCGTTCTTCGCCTTCGGCGCGATGGTGGCCGCGGAGGCCGACGGAGTGCCGTTCGACGTCCTGATGCCGAACATCTACCCGCTGCCCGCACCGGGGCTGCCGCCGTTCGGCCCCGGGCTGCGACCCGCCCGGGGACCGGCCGGCCGGCTGCGCGACCGGCTCGTCGGCGCCATGTCTCAGCGGATGTGGGACGGCGCCGCCCTGCCCGGGCTCAACGCGCTGCGAGCCGCGTACGGCCTGGAACCGATGGCGCACTACCAGGATCAGCCCCACCGGGCCCGCCGCGAGCTGGTGATGACGAGCGCGGAGTTCGACTTCCCGGCGCGGCTGCCGGCGAACGTCCGCTACGTCGGGCCGGTCCTCGACGAGCCGGTGTGGGCGGCCGAGCCGTGGCAGCCGCCGGCCGGGGACGCGCCGCTGGTCCTGGTGTCCATGTCCAGCACGTTCCAGAACCAGGCCGAATGCCTGCAGCGGGTCGCCGACGCGGTGGGATCGCTGTCGCTGCGCGGTCTGGTGACGACCGGCCCGGTGATCGATCCCGGTCAGCTCACCGCACCGCCCGGAGTCACCGTGGTCTCCGCCGTGCCCCACGGCGAGGTGCTCCGCCACGTCTCGCTCGTCGTGACCCACGGAGGCCACGGCACCCTGGCACGGGCGTTCGCCGCCGGTGTCCCGGTCGTGGTGCTGGCGCACGGCCGCGACCAGGCCGACAACGCCGCCCGGGTGGTCCACCACGGCGCCGGGCTGTCGGTCAGTCGTGCGGCGAAGCCGGCGAAGATCGCTGACGCCGTCCGGCGGGTCCTGGACGATCCCTCCTACCGGCGGTCCGCCGCGCGGCTCGGCGCGGCCCTGCGCCGCGACGCCGCCGACGGCCGTCTCATCGCCGAGGTCGAGGACCTCGACCCGGGCCAGCCGCAGGGAAGGCACGCCGCCTGACCCGATGGCCCGAACCAGAGCCCGAGCCCGAGCCCGAGCAAGGTTCATGAGCAGGTTCGCAGAGCGGGTGAGCGGCGCGGCACTCGCTCGAATGCTTCCAGCGAAAGCGGTGCGCGTTTGCTGCGGGGCGGTTCAACCGGCGTGTTCGTGTGCCGGGCGCATCAAGCGGCCTGGATCAGATAGACGGCGGCAAGTGCGCAGGCCAGGACGCCGAGGAGGAGGCGTAGGGCGGTGTTGGGCAGGTGGGGTTGGAGGCGCGCGCCGAGGTATCCGCCGGCCAGTCCGCCGAGTCCGCAGGTAAGTCCGAGTGCCCAATGGGGGGCGATGTTCCCGGCGGTGGTCAGGGCGAGCACGGCGTAGGCCGCGACGCCGACGATCGAGGTGAGGAACGTCGAGGCGAGGGTAGCGGGGGCGACTACGGCCACGGACATGCCGCGTCCGACCAGGATCGGGCCGAGGAGCGAGCCGCCCCCGATGCCGTAGATGCCCCCGACGAACCCGACGATCAGAGCCAGCACGGTGATGGTGCGCGGCCGTGGTGACGAGACGCTCGGGACGGTCTGGTGCGGCTGTCTACGCAGGGTACGAGCGCAGAGCCAGACGCCCAGGGTTAAGAGCATCGCGGCGAGGAGGAGCCGGAACAGGCGGGCGCCGGGGGCGAAGTGGACCCGGACGACGGCACCGAGCACCACCCCCGGCAGGGTGCCGAGGACCAGCAGGCGGGTCAGGGGGCCACCGGGCTGTTTCTGCTGGTGGTAGCGGCCGAGCGGCCCGGGTATGGCGATGACGTTGAACAGCAGGTTGGTTGGTGTGACCGCTGGGCTGGGAACGTGCAGCACGTCGAGCTGGACAGGAAGAAGAAACACCGCGCCGGAGACCCCGACGGGCGCGGTGATGGTCGCGATGAGCAGTCCAGAGGCGAGACCGAGCAGGATCGTGGTCACCCGGGCCGGGCCGCTTTCACACCTCCGATCCTGACGGATGCCGCTGGCGCACGGGACGACGGGCCGGCGCCTGATCGCCGTCATGGCCGGTACCGGCCGGATCGGCAGCCGCCGCGAGCGGCTCCGCACGGCCGGTCTGGCCGGGCGCACCGCCCACCGTCACCCGTGGAGCTTCAGGGCCCCTCCTGGCAGCGCCTGAGGCCTTCCGGGCTGTAGCACGGCAGAGCGCCGTGAGCCTTGATGACGGTCTGCCCGCCGCCCCTGGTCAGATAGTCGAGGAAGCTCAGGGTGAGGGAGCCGGCGGGCGGCTGCCCGTAGGTGTACGCGTATTCGACCTCCGCGAAGGGATAGGTGCTGTTGCGGATGGCCTCGATCGAGGGATCCTGCCCGTCGATGCGCACGGTGCGCAGGCCCTTGACGGTCGCGGCGGTACGCAGTTCGCTGTAGCCGATCGCGCCCGGCAGCCTGGCCACGCTTCGCAGTACCCGTTCGGTGCTGTCGAGCTCGCAGCGGATGACCTTGTCCTGCGGTGAGTTCCGGTGCTCGCAGTCCTGGGAGGTGTAGGCGGGTTCACCAATGCCGGCAAGGATGCGCCGCCGGAACAGGTCGCGGGTACCAGAGTTGGCGTCGCGGCTCACCAGCAGGATCGGGAGGTCGGGCCCGCCAACCTGGTTCCAGTTGACAACATCGCCCCGGTAGATGCGGCGTATCTGCTCGATCGTCAGGCTGCTGACCGACACCTCGTCGTTCACCACGACGGTGAAGGCGGAAACCGCTACCCGGTCCCCTTGAAGGCGCGGGTCGAGCTGCGATCCACCACCGTCACGAATGACGATCATGGCGGGGGAACCGTTCTCGGACTCGCCCGTCTCCACCAGTCTCTGCATGCCTTCGTTGCTGCCACGAGCCTCCACCGTGATGTTTGAGTCGGGGCAGTCCGACTCGTATCTCCTGGCGATTTCCTGCACCACGGGCGCGAAGGCCGTGGAACCGTTGACGGTGAGCTTCCCTGTGGCGCAGCCGATGGGCGGGGGCGCACCGCCGCCACCGACGACGATGCTCGCCAGCACCGTGACGCAGAGCGTGAGCAGGATGGTGATCAGGCGGGCGGGCCGGTTGAAAAGGGGCGGCTTGTCGTCGACCGTGGTGCTCCGGTTGGGCTGCACCGCGCCCTCCCGGATCCCACCGGTGACGCGCACGGCGCAGCCGACGCTGCCGCCGGTGAGGAGCACGAGCAGTTTGTAGTGCTGACCGCTGTCGAGCGGAACACGAGGCAGGTAGATCGTGTTGCCGCTGTGCCGCATCCCCCTCGAAGACGCGAAGTGCTCCATGAGGTGGTCGGCGTTGGGCTGGGTGACGGTCACACCCCTGACGATGCGTTCCGTGAAGACGGCGGTGAGACCGTGCAGGTCGCCGCCGGTGTAGTCGGTGCTGGCCACGCTCTGCGCACCGTCATTCTCGACCCGCAGGAGGACGAGGGTCGCGTCGGACATGTCCGGGAGATCGCTGAACAGGCCCAGCCGTATGTTTTCCTGACCCTGCCCGTCACGATTGTCACCGCCGATGGGCATGTCCATCTGGACGCGGTAGCCAATGCGCCTGCGGCGCGGCACCCGGCGCTCGTACCAGACCACCGCGAAGGACGCCACTATGCCGAGCGCCGCGGTAAGCACGGCCACGATGTTCTCGGCACTCAGCCAGCTCACGATGCAGCTCGCCCCCGCATGCCCAACCGGCCCGACGTGTTGATTCGGTTACCGTATGGGGCCCGTCGCGGACTGGAGAGCCGCGGTCTACTCGGTCGCCTGATATTCGCCGTGAATTCATCCGGTGATCCAGGAGGTTCCTGCGGAGGCGTCACACCGCCGGGCGCACCACCCGAGCCCCCCGCTGTCCCGTCGCCGCGCCGATCACAGCTTGCCGCTCTAGAGTGGCCGGGATGGGCGTGGGCCTCACTCTCCTGGACGGGGTGCGCTGGAAGGGCATCCCGGTGGTCGGCGACCGGCCGCGGGCGCTGCTGGCGGCGCTGGCGGCGGAACGCGGGCGGCCGGTGCGGGCCGAGCGGCTGGTGGAGCTGATCTGGCGCGGGGAGCCGCTGGCCAATGCGGCCAAGGGTCTTCAGGTGGTCGTCTCCCGAACGCGGGCCGCCTGCGGCGGCGCCGCGGTGGTACGCGATGGCGAGGGCTATCGGCTCGACCTGCCTCCGGCCGAGGTCGACAGTTGTCTGCTCGGCCGGCTGGTCGCCGAGGCTGACACCCTCCTCGCGGCCGATCCGGCCGCCGCCGCCGAGCGGGCCCGGGAGGCGCTGGAGCTCGGCGCGTCGCTGTCGCCGGTGCCGGCGGGCGAACAGGGCCCGCTCGCCGACGTGCGCCGGGCGGCCGGCCGCGATCTGGCGGCGGCCCGGCTGCTGCTGGCCCGGGCGGCGAGCCGGACAGACCGGCACACCGAGGCGCTGGGGCTCCTGGAGGCGGCGCACGCCGAGCGGCCCGACGACGAGGCCCTGCTGGCCGACCTGCTGCACAGCGAGGCCGCCGTCCGCGGGCCGGGGGCGGCCCTGGAGCGCTTCGAACGCCACCGTCGGGACCTGCGGGAACGGCTCGGTGTCGGCCCAGGGGAGGCACTCACCCGGCTGCAGCGCGATCTGCTCGCCGCCGACCAGCCCGTCCGCGACGGCCTCCGTTACGACGCCACTCCCCTGCTGGGCCGCCAGGGGGACGTCGAGCGGCTGCGGACGTTGCTGGACCGGTCACGGGTGGTGTCGATCGTCGGGCCGGGCGGCCTCGGCAAGACCCGGCTGGCGCACCGGCTCGCCCGGGAGAGCACGCTGCCGGTGGTGCATGTCGTCCACCTGGTCGGGGTGACGGCGCCCGAGGACCTGCTCGGCGAGGTCGGCTCGGCGCTCGGTGTCCGCGACTCGATCGGCGAGCGCCGGGTGCTGTCCCCGGGCCAGCGCGCCGACCTGCGCACGCGTATCGCCGCGCAGCTCTCGCGTGGGTCGAGCCTGCTGCTGCTGGACAACTGCGAGCACCTCGTCGAGGAGGTCGCCGAGCTGGTCGCCTTCCTCGTCACCGCCACCGCGGACGTCCGGGTGCTCACCACGACCCGGGCGCCGTTGGCGATCAGCGCCGAGCGGGTCTACCTGCTCGGGGAGCTGGGCCGCGCCGACGCGACCGAGCTGTTCCGTCAGCGCGCCGCCGCCGCCCGGCCCACCGTCCGGCTCGACCCCGAGGTGGTCGGCCGGATCGTCGACCGGCTCGACGGCCTTCCGCTGGCGATCGAGCTGGCCGCGGCGCGGGTCCGCGCGATGTCGGTGGAGGACGTCGACCGGCGGCTGGCGGACCGCTTCGCCCTGCTGCGCGGCGGCGACCGCGGCGCGCCGGACCGTCACCGCACGCTGCTCGCGGTGATCGACTGGTCGTGGAACCTGCTGGCCGAGCCGGAACGGCGGTCGCTGCGTCGGCTGGCGCTCTTTCCGGACGGGTTCACCCTCGACGCCGCGGAGGAGGTGCTCGGCGCGCCCGACCCCGCCGGGCAGGTCGCCGGCCCGGAGCCCCTGGACGCCTTCGACGCGGTGCAGAACCTCGTCGACCAGTCGCTGCTGAGCGTGCGTGAGTCGGCCGACGGGGTCCGCTACCGGATGCTGGAGACCGTCCGCGAGTTCGGCCGGCTGCGACTGACCGAGGCCGGCGAGCAGGTGTGGGCGCGGCGGGCCCAGCGGGCCTGGGCGGTCGGTTACGTCACCCGGCACGGCGCGGACCTGCTCAGTGAGCGGCAGTTCGCGGCGATCGACGCGGTCGCGGCCGAGGAGACGAACCTCGCCGACGAACTGCGGGCCGCGCTGGTCGACGGCGGTACCGAGGCGGTCGTGCGGCTGCTGGCGGTGCTCAATCCGTTCTGGGAGATCCGCGGCGATCACACGCGGATGATGGTGCTGGCCAACGCGGTCGCCGAGGCCCTGCACGACTGGGCCCCGCCGCCAGCGGCGGCCTCGGCGACCCTGGCCAGCCGGATCGCCATCCTGCGGACGAAGATGCTCATGACCGTCAGGTACCCGGAGGAGGCCTGCGAACTGCTGGTGCCGCTCGATCCGGCGGACGCGGACAACACGTGGCTGGCCGGTTCGGTGCGGGTGCAGCTTGCGCTCGATCCGACCCGGCCCGCGGACGCCGCGGCACGGCTGGAACGGCTCGTGGACGACGCCGACCGGCACACGCGCCTGATCGCGCTGATGTGGCTGACCCATCTGTGGGAGAACGACGGTGTCCCGCGGACGGCGGCGGCCTGCGCCGAACGGGCGCTGGCGCTCGCCGCGCCGCAGGACGGCCCGTGGATCGCGGCCGTGCTGCGCACCCAGCTCGCCGCGCTGTCGATGCAGCTCGGGGACGTCACCACCGCCCGGTCGTGTGCTCGCGCGGCACTGCCCGTCCTGGAACGGCTCGGCGCCCGCGACGACGTCGCGCAGCTCAGGGTGCTGCTGGCGTTCGACGCCATCAACGACGGCCGGCTCGAAGCGGCCGAGAGCCACCTCGCCCAGAGTGCCCCGGAGGACAGGACGGGGCTCGGCGGCAGAATGATGGCCACCGCCGAGGCCGAGATCATGATCGCCCGCGGCGACACGACCGGTGGTCTACGCCGGTACGTGGACGCGGCGGAGGAGATGCGGGCCCTGCGGCTGCCGGGCGTGGAACCCACCGGCCTCGAGCCCTGGGTGCTCGTGTGCGACGCGGCGACGGTGGCCGCGTTCGCCCGGCACGCGAGCACGGCCGACGACCTCGCCACCGGTCACAGCCTGTTCCGGGCCTGCCTCACCCATTGCGTCGAAGCGTTCCGACGCGGGCAGGCCGGCGCCGACTACCCGGTGTACGGGACGGTGCTGTTCGCACTGGGCGCCTGGGGTCTTCGGGAGAACCTCCCGGCGCCCGGAGACGGTCTGGCCGGGATGGCCCCGGAGGACGCGGTCCGGCTGCTGGCGCTCGCGGAACGGTTCGCCTACCCCGCGACGATCCCGTCGATGGGGTGGTCGCGGATCGAGCCGATCGCCGAACGCCGCGCGCCCGGCACGCTCGCGGCGGTCCGGGCGAGCGTCGCCGGACGGCGCCCGGCGCAGGTTCTCGACGAGGCCCGCCTCCTCGTCGAGCACCTGGCCGAACGCCTGACTGGATGGCTGGATGGCTGGCCGGGCAGTTGACCGGGCGGGACGCCGACCGGGCGTCGCCCGCCCATCGGGTGAGGGCACCGGATTCCCGGCTAGAGGTGCCGCTTGTAGCTGGCCACCGACAGCGGCATGAAGATCACGATCACGGCGAGGCCGGCGAGCAGCGTCCAGCCGACCTGCGCGGTGATCACGCCGTTGTTGGCGAGGTCGCGGGTTCCGGAGACCAGGTGTGACACCGGGTTGATCCTGGTGAAGGACTCCAGCCAGCCCGGCAGCGTGTCCGCCGGCACGAAGGCGTTGGAGAGGAAGGTGAGCGGGAAGAGGATCATCATCGAGATCCCCTGCACGCTGCGGGCGCTGCGGGCCAGCGTGCCGATCCAGGTGAACGCCCACGCGAGCGCCCAGCCGGTGAAGACCGCGAGCAGGACCGCGCCGACCACACCGAGCACCCCGCCGCCCGGCCGGTAGCCGAGAATCAGGCCCATCAGGTAGGTCAGCACGGCCGCGATCAGATAACGGATCAGGTCCGCCATCATCGGCCCGGCGAGCGGCGCGATCCGGGACATCGGCAACGACCGGAACCGGTCGAAGACGCCCTTGTCCATGTCCTCCCGCATCTGCACCCCGGTGGCCATGCAGGTGGTGAGCACGGTCTGGGCGACGATGCCGGGGATCAGCAACGGCAGGTAGCTGTCGACGTCACCGGAGATCGCGCCGCCGAACACGTAGGCGAACATCGCGGTGAACAGCAGCGGCTGCAGCGCCACGTCGAAGAACTGCTCCGGGTTGCGGCGCATCTTCTTCAGCGCCCGCCACGCCATCGCGAAGGTCTGGTTGAAAGTGTCGCCCAGCCCGGGGCGGGCGCGCGTGCGGGCTACGGCGGCGGCCGGGTCGACGGCTGGCGCCGATCGCGGGCGGGCGGCGGACGGTTCGGCTACGAGGGTGTTCATCGGGCCTTCTCCATGACGGGCTTGTCGGGGCTGTTCGTGTCCTGGCCGGGGACGGCGCCGGCCGGGCCGGCGGTGCCGGTGCCCGTGCCGTCCCCGGTGCCGGTGCCGTCTCCGGTATCCGTGCCGTGGCCGGTGAGGGCGAGGAAGACCTCGTCGAGGCTGGGCTTCGCGACACTGACCGAGGAGATCGAGACGGCGGCCTCGCGCAGCGCGATCAGCACGTCGGCGGCGCGGTCGGCGACATCGAGCGGGACGTTCATCCGGCCCGACTCGGGGGTGGTGACCGGCTCTTCGCCGAGCACCCGGAACACCACCTCGCGGGCGAGCGCCTGGTCGGCGCCGGGGGCGAGCTGAAGCTGCAGGGTCGAATCGCCGACCTGGGTCTTCAGCTCGTCCGGAGTGCCCTCGGCGACCTTGCGGCCCTGGTCGATCACGCAGACCCGGTCGGCGAGCTGGTCGGCCTCGTCCAGGTACTGGGTGGTGAGCAGGACGGTGCAGCCGTCCTCGACGAGACCGCGGATGGTGTTCCACATCTGGCCTCGGGTGCGCGGGTCGAGCCCGGTGGTCGGCTCGTCGAGGAAGATCAACGGCGGTCGGGTGATGAGGGAGGCGGCGAGGTCGAGGCGGCGGCGCATGCCGCCGGAGAACGCCGAGATCTTCCGCTCGGCGGCGTCCTCCAGGCCGAACTGCTCCAGCAGCCGGCGCGCGGTGGCGCGAGCGTCCGCGGCCTTCAGGCCCTGGAGCCGGCCGAAGAGCCACAGGTTCTCGGTGGCGGAGAGGTCCTCGTCCACCGAGGCGTACTGGCCGGTCACGCCGATGAGCTGGCGGACCCGGTGCGGCTGGGCGGCGACGTCCACACCGAAGATCTCGGCCCGGCCGCCGTCGATCGGCAGCAGCGTGGCCAGCATCTTCAGCATCGTCGTCTTGCCTGCGCCGTTCGGCCCGAGCACGCCGAAGATCTCGCCGTGTCGCACCTCGAGATCGATCCGGTCGACGGCACGGAAATCGCCGAATCTCTTGACCAGGCCATCGGCCCGGACAGCGGGTGTGGCTGTCACGCGTCGTCCTTCCATGGTGCTCAGCAGCTGGGAAGCTGGGACGACGCTAGACAGCGGCGGTATCACCGCCCCTACACCCCGGTTTCACCGACCTTCAGCCGGCCGGCGCGGGCCGGCGCGATCCAGCGACGGAGGGCACGAGACATGCATCTGCACGTGGGGTGCGCGATGTGGAGTCACAAGTCCTGGCAGGGGCGCCTGCTGGCCCATCCGCTGCCGGCCCACGAGCGCCTGCGGCACTACGCCGCCTGGTGTAACGCGGTCGAGGGGAACACCACGTTCTATGCGACCCCGGCCCGGGAGACCGTGGCCACGTGGGCGCGGCAGACCGACCCCGGCTTCCGGTTCGTGGTCAAGCTGCCGAAGGTCATCACGCACGAACGCCACCTCACCGACGTCGACGAGGTGCTTCGCTCGTTCCTGAACGCGATGGAGCCGCTCGGCCCGCGGGCGCACGCCCTCTGGATTCAGCTGCCGGGGGCGTTCGGCCCGGCCGACGTGTCGCTGCTCGCCCGCTTTCTGCGCCGGCTCGACACGTCCCACCGGTACGCGGTGGAGGTCCGCCATCCGGCCTTCTTCGCCGACCCGCGCGCGGCGCGCCTGCTCGAGGACGCACTCGCCACCGTGGGCGCCGAATGGATTCCGTTCGACACCACCGAGTTCTTCCGGAGCCCGCCGACGAGCGACGCCGAACGGGACGCCTGGGCGAAGAAGCCCCGGATGCCGCTCCGGTCACTCGCGCTGACCGACCAGCCGATCGTCCGCTACCTCGGCCGCGACGACTCCGCCCGGACGGTCGAGGGCTGGCGGCACTGGGTCGACACCACCGTCACGTGGCTGCGCGAGGGACGATCACCCACCGTCTTCATCCACACCCCGGACAACGTCGACGCTCCGCTGCTCGCCCGCCGTTTCCACGACGAGGTCCGGGCCCGCGTGCCCGGGCTCGATCCCCTGCCGCAGCCGATACCAGCCGAGCCCCTGACCCTCTTCTGACCGCACGCCAGGTACAGCACACCGAGCATCGGGGCGGGCATCCGCACTTGCCGCCGGTACCAGACCGCCCAGGATGCCGCCGGTTCGTGCGCCGCAGCGGCGGAGGGGCCCCGCTCGTAGGCCCGCAGATCCGCCGCGAATCCCGGTCGTCCCTCAAGTGGGAGCGTTGCCCTGCCGAACAGATAACGCTCGGCGACTCCCCGGTTCGGATAGTCCTCGAGCCGGGATTGGAAGGTACGCCCGAAGTCGCGCCCGACGACCCGGAGATAATCGTGCGCGGCGGCACCCTGCGCGTGGGTGACCGGGTGGAGCCCGTGCCCGGCGAGGACGACGTCCACCCGGCACCGCTGCCCGAGGCCGCCCTGGCGCGCGCCGACGATGATCGACGCGCGCCAGGTGACGGCCGTCAGGCGGTGTACGTTGTGCCGTTGTCAGGCCGTCATGACTGGATCCACAGCTTCTCCGGCAGCAGCGATCCGAGGCCGTACTGCGTGACACCGCCGACGTTCCTGGCCGAGATGGCGCCGAGCGGCCCGCGCGCGAAGAAGATCATCGGGACCACCTCCGTCAGCCGGGCCTGCACGCGGTCATAGGCCTTCTTCCGCTCCTCCACGGTGGTCGCGGTCCGTCCCGCCAGCAGGCTCTCGTTCAGCTGAGGATCGTCGAGCATGGACAGGTTCGCCGGCGAGCCCCCGAGGAGGGTCGTCGGCAGGCGGGGGTCGGGGTCCAGGAACATCGAGGACGTGAGGACCGCGTCGTAGTCGTGCGACGTGCGCAGCGCCGAGAACTCGGCGACCTCTATGACCCGGACCTGGAACTTGACGTTCTTGAACGCGCTCAGCTGGGCCTGGATGTTCTCGGCCATCTTCCGGTTCTCCGACGCCGGAGTGGTGGTGAACGAGAAGGAGACCGGCTTGCCCTCGGCGGCGAGCTCGTCGAAGAGCTTCTGGGCGGTCGCCTTGTCCGTCTTCTGCAACGGCGTGGGTGAGTAGAACGGTGATGAGTCGGTGAACAGCGTGGTGGCCATCCGCGCGCTGCCGTTCCAGACGGCGAGGTTCAGCGCGTCCATGTCCAGCGCCTTCGCGACCGCCTGACGTGCGCGCACGTCGTCGAACGGCGCCCGGCGCGTGTTCAGCGCGGCGACGATACCGCCGCTGGCCGGCAGGAAGTCGACCGGCAGCCCCGCCTCGTCGGCCTTGCCGAGGTTGATCCAGCTCGAGTCGACCGCCAGGTCGGCACCACCGGTGAGCAGCGTGTTGTAGCGCTGGTTGCTGTCCTGTGCCGGGCGCAGGACGAGGGAGTCGAGGTACGGCCTGGGCGCGTCCCAGTAGCGGGGGTTCTTGACCAGCCGCATGTTGTCCTGGCGGGCCCAGTTCTGCAGGGTGAACGGCCCGGCGCCGATCGGGTTCTTGTCGAAGGCCGGCCCGCCCTTCCGCAGGGCCGCCGGCGAGGCGATCCAGTTCAGCGTCGAGGTGACGATGGCCTCGGAGTACTTCGGAACGGGGGTGACCAGGGTGACCCGCAGCGTGACGTCGTCAACCACCTCGGACGAGGCGATCATCGCCGCATCCGCCCGGCTGGCGGAGCCGGTGGCCGGTTCCTTGGTCCGGTCCCAGTTGAACTTCACGGCATCCGCATTCAGCGGGGTACCGTCCGAGAACACCAGCCCCGGCCGCAGCTTCAGCTCGAACGTCTTGCCGTTGTCGGCGGACTCGAACGACTCGGCCATCGAGTAGTGGATCTCACCCGCCTCGTCGTCGGTCATCAGTGTTCCGTACAGGGCGTTCCCGATGAGGGCTCCGCTGGCGTAGACGTTGCCGATGACCGCCGGGTCCATCGTGCGCGGCTCGCTCAGCAGCAGGATCCGCGCTTCGCCACCCGCCACAGGCTCACCCGTGGCCCCCGACGCGGACGTACCGGTATCGCCACCTCCTCCCCCGCAGGCCCCCAGCAGCAGACCCGTACAGCAGACGAGAGCGGTGACGAGTAATCGCGCGCGGTGAATCATCTTCGACCCCTTCATCGATGTTCATGATCAACGAAATCCGGCAAGATCATGGTTGGGAATGTGCGGCTGGAGCGGCGTCTGTCCGACGACCTGGCTACCGACCTCGCCTACCGGGCCCGTCTGCCGGCCCGGTCACCGGCGCCGCACCTCGGCGCACGCGCGGTCGTGGGACGCGGTCGAGGCGGCGGCCGAGATGGCCACTCGCCGGGTCAGTCACCACGGGTTATATCTTCACCTATTTTTCGTCGGCTCCGCAGCCGCTTCGGCTCGATAGCCATGCCGCTCCCGCTCAGCGGCGGTCCCTGGCGGCACGGCTGCGTGGTAGGCCTTGACCTGTGTCTTTGTCGCGGCCGGCTGGATCCGTTCGCGGGACGGCTCCGGCGCGGACGGATCGCGCCCCTACGCCAGCCGCAGCCGCAGCCGCGCCGGACCCAGCGCCACAGATGCCCTCCGATATCGATGCTGGCACCCAGTGCCGCATCGGGCGTAGAGTGCCCAAAGCCAGCGGAACGGCGGCGAAAGGACGACATGGAGCTCAGCGGGGTCGGGATCTGGAGCCTGCACCTGCGGTTCGGGGATCCGGCCGAGGCGGCCGACGCCGCCGCGGAGCTCGACGACCTGGGATTCGCCGCGCTCTGGTTCCCCGACGCCGGCGGCCCGGCCTTCGACACCGCCGGACGGCTGCTCGCGGCGACCCGGCGCACCGTCATCGCGACCGGCGTGCTCAACCTGTGGATGCACAGCCCGGAGCAGACCGCGGCCCGGACCGCGTCGCTCACCGCGGAGCACGGCGACCGGTTCCTGCTGGGCATCGGGGTCAGTCACGCCGACGTGGTCGACGCCGGCGAACCAGGCCGCTACCAGCGGCCACTGGCCGCGATGGGTGGCTTCCTCGACGCGCTCGACGCCGCGCGGCCATCCGTGCCGTCGACCGGTCGGGTGCTGGCCGCGCTCGGCCCGAAGATGCTCGCGCTCGCCGCGAACCGGGCCCGCGGCATCCACCCGTACCTGGTCACCCCGGAGCACACCCGCCGCGCCCGTGAGGTGCTCGGCGCCGACCCGCTCGTGCTGCCGGAACAGACAGTGATCCTCTGCGGGACGAGGGAAGAGGCCCGCTCGATCGGGGCCGACTGGCTGCGCAGATACCTCACGCACCCGAACTACGCGAACAACCTGCTCCGACTGGGCTTCTCGGCCGAGGATCTGGCGTCCGTCAGCGACCGGCTGTTCGACGCGGTGGTGGCCTGGGGCGACGAGGAGGCGATCATGCGCAGGGTCAACGAGCACCGCGCCGCCGGCGCCGACCACGTCGCCCTCCAGGTGCTCACCGAAGACGCGCGGGTCCTTCCCCGCGAACAGTGGCGCCGGATCGCCGCCGCCGTGTGATCGCACCGCCGGGCGACGCCCTGGCATGCCATCATCGCGAGCGGCGGCACGAGGGAGGAGCAGCATGACCGATGACCTGGGAGCGGCGGGCCTGCGTTTCGAGCGCGACGGAGCCATCGGCTGGTGTGTGATCGACCGGCCGGCCGCCCGGAACGCCCTGACACCGGCGATGTACTTCGGCATCAAGCGGGCCGTACAGCTGGTCAACACCTCGCCCGACCTGGCCGCACTGATCATCACCGGCACCGGTGACGTGTTCGCCCCCGGCGGCGACCTCGGCAGCAGGTCCGAGCCCGGCGACAACCTGCCGCCCGACCTGCGCGGCGAGGACGTCCTGCCGTTCCTCACCATCCGGGACAGCCGGGCGCCGGTGGTGGCCGCCGTCAACGGCATCTGCCAGGCCGGTGGCCTGCTGATCGCCATGATGGCGGACATCGCGGTCGCCAGCGACCAGGCGACGTTCCGGGTCCCCGAGCTGCTGCGGGGGATCCCCGACGCCACCTATGCGGCCGTCCTGCCCGCCCACGTCGGCATCGCGGTGGCCCGTGACCTGCTGTTGTCGGCGCGCCGCTTCGACGCCGCCGAGGCCCAGCGGCTGGGTGTGATCAGCCGGGTCGTGCCGCACGACCAGCTCCGCGAGGCCGCCGTCCAGGCCGCCGGGGAGATTCTGCAGACCGCCCCGGCGGCCCGCATGCATGTCAAGCGCATGCTGAACGAGCGCTATGGGCTCATCGACTACCAGACCATGTTCTGGGCGATGCAGCAGTCGCCCGAGCCACGTGAGGGCATGCGCGCGTTCATGGAGAAGCGGGCGCCTGAATGGGTCCCCGAGCAGTTCGCCGGCGACGGCGGGCGGCGCTGACCTCACACCCGTTCCGCCAGCTGAGAGGTTTGCGGCCCGGGACTTCCAGTGCGCGATACCTGGGCTGCTCCAGATGCCGGGCAGCCCAGGATGCCGCGCGGTTCCAGATGCCGGGCAGACCCGGATAGCTGGGGATATTCGTCGACTTCTTTACAGTCCGACACAAGAATTCGACGCCCGGAACACTACCAAAAAGCATCGGTCGCACTCCACCAGACCCTTTTCCGGACGGGGCGACAGTCCGGCGTCAAGGATCACGGATATCGGTCGGGCCGTCGGCGGTGATCCCGCGCGGGCTGCCGGAGGAAATGGAGAACCTGGCGCAGCCGCGGCTTCGACGTCCCGAGAGGGGAATCAGAATCGGTGATCACCGACGACGTGGCCGCCGCGGTCCTCGACTCGTTACCGTCACGCATCGCCGTACTGGGACCAGATGGAATGGTGGTGCGTCTCAACGACGCGTGGCGGCGCAGCGCCGCGGCCGGGCTGGCGGTCGTCCCCGTCCGCCCCGGGGCGAGCTGGCTGGCCGCCTGCGAGGCAGCCGGGCGGAGCACGGAACCGCTGCGGACACTGGCCGGGCTGACCCGCCGGATGCTGGACAACCGCCGCGACCAGGTCCGCGTCGAGATCCCGCTGGCCACCCCGCGCGGCGAGCGCTGGCTGGACGTCCGGATCAGGGCGCTCAGCCGCGGCGACGGGCTGGTCGTCGTGGTGGACGACGTCACCGATCGCCATGACCGGGAGGCCGTGCTGCGCCACCGGGCGACTCACGACCCGGTCACGGGGCTCCCGAACCGCTCGGCTCTCCGTGATCTGATCGCCGAGGCGCTGGCCGCGCCGCCGACCGTCGGTTCCGGCCAGATGGCACCCCCCGGGGTAACCAGGAACAGCGGCCGGCGAACGTCATCCGAACGGGCGGGCGTCGCCGGTTTCGAGGCGTGGACGGTACCCGTTCGGACCGGTCGGCCAGACCCGGCGGAGCCGCCGACGGCCGACCGCACCGCGGGGGTCGAGGGAAATGAAGCCGAAGCGACCCTTCCCGGGGCCGGGGCCGCGGGGGTGGAG
>NZ_UBIZ01000510.1:0-9482 GCF_900465275.1 Parafrankia sp. Ea1.12
ATCCGCACCCTCCGCAAACGCCTTCACCCGCCCATCAGCAGCCAACCCCCGCTGCCGCGAAAACTCCACAAAACCCACCGGCGTCGACATCACCGTCACCCCACCCACCAACGCCATCCCACACTCACCCGCACGCAACGCCCGCACCGCCAGATGCAACGCCACCAACGACGACGAACACGCCGTATCCACCGTCACCGCCGCCCCCTCCAACCCCAACACATACGCCACCCGACCGGACATCACGCTCGAGGCGGTCCCACTGATCCGATAGCCCTCCACACCCTCGGACGCCGTCACCGACTCGCCGCCGTAGCCCTGGTAGATCAGGCCGACGAAGACGCCGGTGTCGCTGCCACGCAGCGACGACGGATCCACCCCCGCCCGCTCCAACGCCTCCCACGACACCTCCAACAACAACCGCTGCTGCGGATCCATCGCCAACGCCTCACGCGGCGAAATCCCAAAAAAACCCGCATCAAAATCACCCGCACCAGCCAGAAAACCACCCGACCGCACATAACTCCGACCCACCCGACCAGGATCCGGATCATAAAGACCCGCCACATCCCAACCCCGATCCACCGGAAACTCCGACACCGCGTCGGTGCCCTCCGCCAGCAGCCGCCACAGCTCTGCCGGCGAGTCCACCCCGCCGGGCAGGCGACATCCCATGCCGACGATCACGATCGGGTCGTCCCCGGCCGCGCCGTGCGGGCCGGGTGCCGGCGTCACGTGATTCCCGGCGAAGGCCGGTTCCGCCACCCCGGCCGGTGCCGGGTCGCCGTCGGGGCCGCCGGGGAGCTCGGCGGCCAGGTACCCGGCGAGGGCGGTCGACGTCGGATGGTCGAAGACCACGGTGGTGGGCAGCCGCAGCCCGGTGCGCTCAGCCAGCCGCGCCCGCAGTTGGACGGCGGTCAGCGAGGTGGACCCGAGATCGACGAAGGCCCGGTCGGCGGGGATCTGGTCGGCGGCGTCGTACCCGAGGACGGCGGCGGTCTCGGCCCGCACCAGGTCGAGCAGGAACCGTCGCCACTCGGCCGTGCGCATCGTGGCCCGGCGCCCGAGCAGCGCCGCCGGCCCGTCGCCGCCGCGGTCACCGGCCTCCCCGCCGGCGACCGGTCCACCTGCGGGTCCCGTGGACGGGTCGGGAGGGTTCAGGACGGCGCGGACCTCCGGCAGGTCGCCGAGCAGCGGGCTGGGGCGGGCGGCGGTGAAGGCCGGGGCGAACCGGGCCCAGTCGACGTCGGCGACGGTCAGGCACCGCTCGTCACCCATTGCCTCCGCCAGCACGGCGACCGCCTCGTCCGGCGGCATGGGAACCAGCCCGCGGTCTTGGAGGTGGCCCGCGATCGCGGGATCGACGGCCATCCCGCCCTCCGCCCACGGCCCCCACGCGAGCGCCGTGCCGGCCAGCCCGCGCGCGCCGCGGTACTCGGCCATCGCGTCGAGGTAGGCGTTGCCCGCGCTGTACCCGCACTGGCCGCCGCTGCCCCAGGTGCCGGCGACGGAGGAGAACAGCACGAAGGCGTCCAGCGGCCGGTCGCCGACCAGTTCGTCGAGGACCCGGGCGCCCGCGGCCTTGCCCGCGAGCACCTCGGCGAGCTCGGCGACGTCCACGTCCTGCAGCGGTGTGAACCCGCCGGCGACGCCCGCGGCGTGGACTACGGCGGTCAGCGGGCAGTCCGCCGGTATGGCCGCCAGCACCTCCGCCAGCGCGTCGCCGTCCGCCGCGTCGCACGCGGCCACGGTCGTCGCCGCGCCGCGCCGGGCCAGGTCGGCGACGAGTTCGGGCACGCCCGGGGCCGCCGCGCCCCGACGGCTGGTCAGAACCAGCCGGGCCGCCCCGGCATCCGCGCACCACCGTGCGACGGCCGCGCCGAGCGCCCCCGTCCCACCGGTGATCAGCACCGTTCCGCGCGGACGCCACCCGCCACCGGCGCTGTCGCTGTCGGTGTCGGTGTCGGTGCGGGCCGTTCGGGCCGGTGCGAGCCGGCGGCCGAACACGCCCGACGGGCGGATCGCCACCTGGTCCTCGCCCGGCCCGCCCTCGAGCACGGCCGCGAGCCGGTCGGCCGCCGTCCCGTCGACGGCCGGGGGAAGGTCGACCAGACCGCCCCACCGGCGTGGCAGCTCCAGCGCGGCCACCCGCCCCGCGCCCCACACCTGCGCCTGCGGTGGGCTCGTCACCGCGTCGGCTCCGCCGATCGACACCGCCCCCTGCGTCACGCACCACAGCGGCGCCGCGACCCCGGCGTCGCCGAGGGCCTGCACCAGGGCCAGCGTGCCCGCCAGGCCCCGGGTGACCGGCTGACGGCCGGGCAGCTCCCGGACATCCAGCGCGAGCAGGGACAGCACCCCCGCCAGCGGGACATGCAGCGAGGTGAGCCGGGCGGCCAGCGTGCTGCGGTCGACACCGGCGGCGGGGTCCACCTCGAACCGGACGACCTCGGCGTCCCTGCCCTCAAGACCCCGGACGCAGCTCTCGACGCAGGCGCAGACACCGTCCTCCGCGGTCAGATCGGCGGGAATCACCACCAGCCACCGGCCGGGCCCCGCGGCCTTCGCGGCCTTCGCCGTGGACACCGGCGTCCAGGTGACCCGGTACCGGCGGTCGGCGGGCCGCCGGCCCGGCGTCGCGCCGCCCGCGGTGGCAGGCTCGCCCGCGGTGCCCGCAGTGCCCGCGGTGGGCGCGTTCGCGGTGGCGAGGTGGTCACCAAGCCAGAAGCGGCGGTGCTGGAACGGGTAGGTCGGCAGATCGACCCGGCGCGCGCCGGCGAAGAACGCCGCCCAGTCGACGTCGGCGCCAGCCATCCACAGCCTGCCCACGGCCCGGGCCAGCGCGGGCTGCTCCGCCTGGTCACGGCGCAGGCTCGGGACGAACACGGCGTCGGAGCCGGCCGGGAGGCAGTCCTGCCCCATGCCGCAGAGCACCGCGTCCGGGCCGATCTCCAGGAAGGTCCGCACGCCCCGCTCGTGCAGCCGGTCGACGCCGTCGCGGAACCGCACCGCGGCCCGGACCTGGCGCACCCAGTACTCTGCCGAGCACAGCTCGTCGGAAGCGACGATCGCGCCGGTGACGTTGGAGACGACCGGGACGGCCGGCGCCCGGAAGGTCACACCGTGGGCGACCCTGCGGAACTCCTCGAGCATGCCGTCCATGTGCGCGGAGTGGAACGCGTGCGAGACCCGCAGGCGGGTCGCCGTTCCGCCGCGGGCGCGCCACCGCTGCGCGATCTCCTCGACCGGGCGCAGGTCTCCGGAGACGACCACCGACTCCGGTCCGTTGACCGCCGCGACGTCCACCGCTCCCGACGCGGAACCGGACGCGGCCGCCGCGCGCGCACCCAACTCGGCGATCAGCTCACGGGCCTGCTCCTCCGACGCCCGCAGCGAGACCATCGCGCCGCCGGTCGGCATCGCCTGCATCAGCCGGCCGCGCGCGGCGACCAGCGCGCAGGCGTCGTCCAGGTCGAACACGCCGGCCACGTGCGCGGCCACCAGCTCGCCGACAGAGTGCCCGAGCAGCGCGTCCGGCCGCACGCCCCAGGACTCCAGCAGGCGGAACAGCGCCACCTCGAGCGCGAACAGCGCCGGCTGGGTGAACTCGGTGCGCTCCAGCGCCGCGTCCGGGAGCGGGCCGGCGAACACGACGTCCCGCAGCGGCCGGGGAAGATGCCGGTCGAGGCGGGCGGTGACCGCGTCGAACGCCTCGGTGAACACCGGGAACCGGCCGTGCAGCGACCGGCCCATCCCCGGGCGCTGGGAGCCCTGGCCGCTGAAGAGGAACGCGAGCCGGTCGGTCTGGCGGTCCGGGCGTGCGGAGCCGCGGATCAGTGCCGCCGACGGTTCGCCCCGCACCAGCGCGCCGAGGCCGCGCAGCATGCCCTCCCGGTCGCCGGCGACGACGGCCGCGCGGTGCGCCAGCGCCGCGCGCCCCACCGCCAGCGACCAGCCGACATCGGCCAGGCCCGGCCGAGGCTCGCTCTCGACCCGGGCCGCCAGGCGGGCGGCCTGCTCGCGCAGCGCCGGCTCCGACCCGGCCGACAGCAGCCACGGAAGCTCCTCGCCCGCCGGGGGATCGCCCCCGGGCGGGTCACCCGCAGCCTGGTCACCGCCGCCGGCATTCGGTCCGGCCTGGTCGAGCCCGGCCTGGTCGAGCCAGGATGGAACCGGCTCGGCGCGGGGGGCGTCCTCGATGATGACGTGGGCGTTCGTGCCGCTGACCCCGAAGGCGGAGACACCGGCCCGGCGGACGCCGTTTCCGCGCGGCCAGGCCACCGGCTCGGTCAGCAGGCGCACGTGCCCGGCCGACCAGTCCACCCGGGCCGAAGGCTCGTCCACGTGCAGGGTGCGCGGGAGCACGCCGTGCCGCAGCGCCAGCACCATCTTGATCACGCCGCCGACCCCCGCCGCCCCGACGGTGTGCCCGACGTTCGACTTCAACGAGCCCAGCCACAGCGGCCGGTCGGCCGGCCGGTCCTGCCCGTAGGCGGCGATGACCGCCTGGGCCTCGATCGGGTCACCCAGCCTGGTCCCGGTGCCGTGCGCCTCCACGACGTCCACGTCGGACGGCGAGACGCCCGCGCTCGCCAGCGCCGCCCGGATGACCCGCCGCTGCGCCAGCCCGTTGGGCGCGGTCAGCCCGTTGGACGCGCCGTCGGAGTTGACCGCGCTGCCGCGCAGCACCGCCAGCGCCGCGCGCCCGTGGCGGCGCGCGGCGGAGAGCCGTTCCAGCAGCACCACGGCCGCGCCCTCGGCCCAGCCGGTGCCGTCGGCGGCGTCCGCGAACGACTTGCAGCGGCCGTCCGGCGCCAGGCCCTGTTGACGGCTGAACTCCACCAGGACGTCCGGGGTGGCCATCACCGTGGCCCCGCCGGCCAGCGCCAGGGTGCACTCGCCGGCGCGCAGGGCCTGCGCCGCCAGGTGCATGGCCGTCAGCGACGACGAGCACGCCGTGTCGATCGTCATCGCGGGGCCCTCGAGCCCCAGGGTGTAGGCGACCCGGCCCGAGGCGACACTGGGCAGGGTTCCGCTCATCAGGTGGCCCTCGACGCCGGGCGGGGCCGTCCGCCAGGGCGGGCTGTAGTCCGCGACGGGGAGGCCGGTGTAGACGCCGGTCCGGCTGCCGCGCAGGGAGAGCGGGTCGATGCCGGCCCGCTCGAACGCCTCCCAGGAGACCTCGAGCAGCAGCCGCTGCTGCGGGTCCATCGCCAGCGCCTCCCGCGGCGAGATCCCGAAGAAGGCCGCGTCGAAGCCCGCGACGTCGTCCAGGAAGCCGCCCTGGGTCGTGTAGAAGGTGCCGGAGCGGCGCGGATCGGGATCGAAGTGGGTGGCCAGGTCCCAGCCGCGGTCCGCGGGGATGTCGACGACGGCGTCGCGGCCCTCGGCGACCAACCGCCAGAGATCCTCCGGGCTACGCACCCCTCCGGGGAACCGGCAGGCCATGGCCACGATCACGATCGGGTCGTCCGGCGGCGCGGCCGAGGCCGACGGCGCCCGCGAAGCCGGCAGGTCCGAAGGGTCCGGCCCGACCGGAGGCGGAACCGGGTGGTCCGGTACGTCGAGAACCCGTGTCCTGAGATGGTCGGCGAGACGCGCCGGGGACGGATGGTCGAACAGAAGCGTGGCGGGCAGTGCCAGGCCGAGCTCGCCGCCCAGGGCGTCCCGGAAACCGGCCGTGCTTCCTCCACCGAGCCCCAGCCGGACGAACGGCGTCCGCGGGTCGAACGGGCCGTGCCCGTCGCCCACGGCCCGGCGCACCTGCCGGAGTACCAGGTCGAGCAGAAGCCGGTGCTGTTCGGCCTCGGGCAGCCCGGTGAGGGCCTCCCGCCAGGTGGGGTGTTCGTGTCCCGCCAACGCTTCTCCCGTGCAGGTCGGGGCCCCGCGAGGACATCACCGTGCGCTGGAATCCACCCGCGGATCCATGGCGCGCCACTCGATGAATCACCCGCGGCTACCGAAGGAAAGGACCGGCGCGAACACCCTTCCCCCAGTCGGGACCGGAAGGGTTTCGCCGCGCGTTTTACGCGGGTAAAAGCCCAGGTAGTCGCCCTGAAGCGCCTGCCGCGCGGTGCGGCGGAACACCGCGGGTAGCGTGCCTTCCGGCTATTCCTCGACCGGCGGACTCATACCCGCGCCCGGTCCCCCGCTTCGTGCCTGGCCCGACAGTCTGGACGGACATCCCAGCCCAATCATGTTCGGAAGAACGATCACGTCGTGTTCGAACCGGCCCGCGCGGAACCGCGGGCCACGAGCAAGGAGGGCATCACTTCGAGGGAGAATAGGCACGCTACGGCGGATACCGCAAGCAAGTTCGCGCACTGTTACGCCCGCAGTCATGGGGAGCGCCCGCGAACCCGGTGTTCACCGTGTCCGGATCACCCGACCTGCCTCCCGGGTCCGGAGCCGGCCGACTCAGGTCCGGTCGGGCGAGAACTCGAGGACCTGCGTGAGCCGGATGTTGTTGCCGGACGGGTCACGGAAGGACGTGTCGATGCCGTAGGGCTGCCTGGTCGGCGGGTCGTTGAACTCCACCCCTCGGGCGCGCAGCTCGTCGTGGGAGGCCTGGCAGTCGTCGGTCTCGAGGAACAGCGTCCCGCCGGCGCCCTTGGCCACCAGCTCCGCGAGCTGGCCGCTGGTCGACACGTCGAACATCGGCGGCTTCGGGATCGACATGAGCACCAGCCCCACGTCCTGCTGGCCGGACGGGCCGACCACCAGCCAGCGGAATCCCCATTCACTCATGGTGACGTCCGACCGGACCTCCCAGCCGAGCGTCCTCGTGTAGAAGGCGAGCGCCTCCTCCTGGTCGTGCACCCAGAACTGCGCGTTGGCGATCCTGATCACCGCTGTCTCCTCGGCTCGGTCGGCTGCGCGGAAGAACGCGCCGGCGACGCTACGCGCGGGCGGTGACCTCGGCTTCTCCGAACGTGCGGTTGTGTGGGCGGCCGTAGGCACGGGCGACGCAGTCCGGGATCCGGATGTGGCGGCGCGCGGGCGGGAACGCCGCCCGGTAGGCACCTGGCGACATTCCGAACACACACCGGAATCGGGTGGTGAAGGATCCGACACTCGTCAGGCCGACCGCGAAGCAGATCTCGGTCACGCTTCGGTCGGTGTTGCGCAGCAGCACCGCGGCGCGCTCGAGCCGGCGGGTCAGCAGGTACTGGTGCGGCGGCTCACCGAAGGCCCGCCGGAACTCCCGGCTGAAGTGGGCCGGCGACAGACTGGCGGCGCGCGCCAGGTCCGCCACCGTGAGCGGCTCGCAGTAGCGGGCGTCGGCGAGATCCTTCGCCCGCAGCAGGTGGCGGGCCGGCGGCACCATGCACCGCAGTATCGCCGACGCCGGGACGCAGCCGGCCGCGGAGCCCAGGCCGCGTCGCGCGGCCCACGGAGCGCAGGCACCGGGACGCGGGGCGGTGGTCATCTGAGGAAGGGCAGCACCTTGTCGGTGAACAGGGTCAGGCAACGCCAGCCCTCGGCGATCGGCAGGCCGCCGCAGAGCGCGTGGATGGCGAACCCGGCGTGCTGGCCGTGGGCGAGCGCCTGCTCCGGGGTCAGGATCTGGTAGGTCCCCTCCGCCCTCAGCTCCGCCACAGTGGTCGCGCTCGACCGGTGGGCGGAGCGGACGTCCGGCGTCTGCCAGGCCGAATAGGTCACCGCCTCGTGGAGCAGGTGGTGCCCGAGGGTCGCCCACGCCTCGTCCGGATCCTCGTGGATGAACATCATCGTCACCCCCGGCCCCGGCATGCGGCAGCGTGCCTCGACGCCGCTGGCCGCGCACTGCTCGTGGTAGTAGGACGCGATGTCGGGAAGGTGCCCCGCCGGCGCGAACGGCAGGTCGAACCGGATCGCCCGGCGTGCGGACACCTTCGAGCTGCCACCGATCATCACCGGCGGGTGCGGCTGGGTGAACGGCCTCGGCGTGACCCGCACCGTGGTCCCCCGGTGGTCGAAGGGCTCGCCGGTCCATGCCTTGAGGAGCGTGTCGACGCACTCGTCCATCAGCGCCCCGCGACGCGCCCAGTCCTTGCCGTGGGCGGCGTACTCGGACGGGCGGTAGCCCACACCGAGGACGACGCTCAGCCGCCCGCCGGACGCCAGGTCGAGGACAGCGATGTCCTCGGCGACCCGGATGGGATCGTGCAACGGCAGCAGGAGGGCGGCGATCGAGACCGGGAGGCGGGAGCACCGGCCGAGGACAAGTCCCGCCAGGGCAAGCGGCGCGGGGCTCCAGCCGTTGTCGACGCCGTGATGCTCCTCGAGATTGACCAGGTCGAAGCCGTGTTCCTCCACGTGCGCGCACATCTCGAGAGCGGCCTGGTGCCGGGCCGACATCTCGCTGGGGTCCAGACCGGGCTGGGTCAGGTTCAGCCGTAGCGCCAACATGTCCGTCTCCTCGTCGGTGAGGTATGCGGTGGTCATCCCACCGGTCGACTTTTGCCCTGTAACGCGCGGCACGTCAACTCCCCGCCGTGGCCGGCCGCGGTGGGCTCCGGTCGCTCCGCCGCCGGGACGTGATCATCGATTGACACCGGAACAGGAGTGAGCGCATACTTTGTGATTCGATGCCCGGGCGAGAATCGCGACGGCGGGAACTGCACACGTATCCGTCCAGTGGTCATCGGCATTTTGACCGGACAGATAGCCCCTACCTACGACGCGATAAGGTATTTCACTATGGGCTGTCGTCCCTTTGCTTTGAGTAATCGCAGAATCGTCGGTCTGTCGAGCCGGCTCGGCGCGATGGTCGTTGCCGTCATCATGTTCGCGGGCTGCTCCAGCGATTCGGGCGGTAGTGCCTCACCCGAATCGACGTCGCTGACTTCGAGCCCATCCCCCGTGGTCGGGACGAGCCGGCCGCCGTCGCCTTCGCCAGCGCCGGTGCCGACGCCGCTGCCGACCTCCGCGTACCCGCCACTTGCCGGCTTCGGTGAGGTGCACGACATCGGCAAGGTGGTCGGCATTTCCGACGGCCCCGATGGCACCGTGCTGAGCCTCGACCGGTCGGAGTACGTCCTCTGTACCCCGCAGTCCGGCGACGCGGAAACCTGCCTCGACGGATACCGCATCGACGACGTCGAGGGCGGGACGCTGGACTACGTGGTGACGCCGACGGTCAGGGTCGTTCTTCCGGTGCGGCCCGAGGAGTACGAGACCGGTGACCTCGCGGACCTGCGGGAGTTCGTCGCCGCCCGTCCGTCCAGCCTGATGATCCTGCGGCTTGACGCGGGAGGACGCGTGATGGCCGTCGGCCAGCCCTGGCTTCCGTGACCTCGCCGGACCGGCTGTTCCAGCCCGTCCGGTCCCGACCGAACTCCGGAGCCGGGGCCCATGGCCCCGGAGCCACCTAAGAGCGTGTCTCAGGTGGGGTGTGGGAGTTTCTTCCAGCAGGTGATCGCGGCGGCCAGGCAGAGGAATCCGAGGAAGTTACGGCCGTTGCGTTCGTAGCGGACGGTCAGCCGGCGGTAGCCGTCAAG
>NZ_UBIZ01000508.1:0-1748 GCF_900465275.1 Parafrankia sp. Ea1.12
GTGTCCATTCACGGGTGCGACCCGTGTTGATGCTGTTTCAGGCTGCGGTAGCGACCGGGGTTGGTAGCCAGGGCCGGCCGGCGAGGGCGTCGTGGATGGCGTCGAGGGCGCGGATGCCGTGGTCGCGGGCGGAGACGAGGTAGGAGCGGACGCGGCAGTAGGCGCCCAGGGTCGCTGGGCGGTGCCAGTAGCCGGAGACGGCCTGGTGGCGTTTCGGGCCGCGTAGGGCCTGCTCTGCCGGGTTGTTCGTCCAGGGAACGGCGAAGTTCTTCGTGAACAACCAGACCTGGTCGGCCTTGTCCGCGAGTCGTCGGGCGAGTTTGTGTCCGGGGTGGTTGCCGTCGTGCCAGTCGCGGCAGCGGTTGGTGATCCGGCCCCACTCGACGTCCTTGTCGTAGCGGGCGCGCAGGGCCGTGAGCAGGTCGGGGTCGAGGTGGTCATCGCCGGCGGCGGTCGCGGTGGTGACGGCGGTGTGGGCCTCGCGCAGGACGTCCTGGACGCGGCGGGCCCAGCGCTGCTCGTCGTGGTGGAGGTCCCAGACACCCTGGAGATGTCTGATCATGTGGGCGAGGCACTGCTGGACGCCTGCGAGCTGGGCGTCGAACTGCGCCCAGCCGGAGTAGTCGTCGCGGACGAGGTGGCCGGTGAAGCCGTCGAGCACGCCCAGGTCCTTGAGTGCCTTCGAGGAGCGGGAGTGGACGGGGGCGTACCAGACCAGCCCCGGGGCCGGGGTGCGCACCGTGACGACGTGCGGGCTGCCGGCCAGTTCGGCGCCGTCGGCGCCACGGTCCTTGTGCCACAGGTTGACCGGGGTCTCGTCCGCGCACAGCACCGGCTCGGCGGCCAGCGCCTTCCTCATCGCCGCGTCGAACCCGGCGGCGTCGAGCCGCTCGCCCAGGCGGGCGTTCGCGCGGGCGACGAACCCGGACGACACCGCCACCCCGACCAGCCCGTCGATCAGCGCCGCGGCCCGTTCGACGGGCACGTTGCCCTCCGAGACCAGCAGCACCGCCGCGCCGTTCAGGTGCGGCCCGTACGTCACACACCCCGGCCGGGCGAACGGCACCGACGCGGTCGTGACCTTCCCGCAGCAGCCGCAGCGCCGCCGCGGCAGCACCCAGTGCACCTTCTCCAGCACCGCGGGCAGCAGGTCCCAGACCTGCGCCCAGCCCGCCCCGGCGTCCCGACCGCCAGACAGGTCTGCCCGGCACGACGAGCACTCGGCCGGCGGGACCGCCGTCTCGGTCCGGTCCGGATCGTCGGCCGGTGCCAGCCGCGCACCGTCCCGACCAGGCTGCCCACCCGGCTTGCGGTCCTTCGACCGCACCCGCTGGGACGCCGCCCTGGTCGCCTTCCGCTTCTCCTTCGCGGCCAGTGGCTCCTTCGACGGCGGAGTCGAGGAGTTCGAGCTGTCCATCCCGACCCGCCGCGCAAGCTCCGCGACCTGCAACTCCAGACGCTCCCGCGCCGCCCGCTCCGCGGCCAGCTCCACCTCGTGCCGCTCGGCCATGTCCTGGATCACCCGCCGCAGCCGGCCGTTCGTCTCCGCCAGCCGCCGGTTCTCCTCCGCAAGCGCGCCGACCCGCTCCTCGGCAGCCCGAACCCGCGACTCCAACGACACGGACGGGTCAGCCACAGCCCACGATCATCACCAGACCGCCGACCCGATCAAGCAACGGCCCCAGCGTGTCATCCCAACACATCAACCCAGCTCAGCGGACCAGCCGCGCGGACCCGTGAATGGATAC
>NZ_UBIZ01000507.1:0-2544 GCF_900465275.1 Parafrankia sp. Ea1.12
CCTTCCACCCGCACAACACCACTCCCACCCGACCCCGACCCTGACAGGCCGCCCGCGGCAACCCGGGCGCGGGCCGCCGCGGCGAACAGGCCCCGCTCGGCGCGGCTGGCGGCCATCAACCGCGGCTCACCCGGCGTCGACGGCCACTCCTCGATCGGCCAGCCCGCCCCCCGCGCCACCTTGTGCAACGCCACATCCGGGTTCACCGCCACCGGATTACCCACCGTGCGCAACATCGGCAGATCCGACAGGCTGTCCGCGTACGCCCACGACGCGGACAGGTCCGCCCCCCGGCGCCGCGCGTAATGATCCACGAACGCCGCCCGAGCATCCCCGACCAGCGGCGACGACAACAACCGTCCCGTGTACCGGCCATCCGCGCCGACTTCCAGGCCGGTCGCGACGATCTCGTCGAACAACGGCGCCAGCGGACGGGTCAGCACATCGACCGCCCCGGTCAGCAGCACGGTGCGATGCCCGGCCGCGCGATGCTCCCGCACGCGGCGCACCGCCGCCGGTTTCACCCGCCGCAACACCACATCGGCGGCGACCTCGTCGACGACCCGGGCCAGCTCCACCGGGTCGGCGCCGGCGTACCGGCCGTACACCGAACGAATCAGATGCCCCCGGTCGCGGCGCTCGGCACGCAGATACCCCGGCAGTGCCCGCGCCAGCGACACCAGCTCCCGGGCCCGTTCCCCGACGTCGCCGTCAGCCAGCCGCAGCCACAGATACGACTCGACCACCGTCGAGGACACCAACGTCCCGTCCAGGTCGAACACGGCCAGCACCCCCTCACCGGCGGTGAGGTTGCGGGCCATCCGCCGCGCCGGGGCGGCATCCCGCGGCCGGCGCAGCACCTGCGTCACCGCCGGGCAGTGCACGTCCTGCAGGTAGTGCCGCCAGTCGAAACACGCCGGATCGAACCCGAAATCGACCTGGTCGGCCGGGTCCATCGCCGCGTGCAGCGCCGCGGTGGCGTCATCGACGTAGACCAGCTCGGCCTTCGTGTACGCCCGGTACACATCGGAGTAGCGGCGTAGGAACGCCACCCGCCCCTCGGTACGTTCCAGGTCGACGGCCAGCCGGCGGACCCGCTCCGAACGCGGCGCGTGCGCCAACGCCCGGTTCGCCCACTCCACCGCCTTCTCCCCGCGGCGCAGCTTCGCCTCCACCGCCACCGCCCCGGCGAACGGCCACTCGGGAACCCCGATATGCCCGCGGCCCCGCCGCGGCAACGGATCGGCCAGGAAATAGCCCCGCACATAGTCGTAGAGGTCACGGAACAGCAGCGGGTTCCGGAACCCCGAACACACCGTGTAGTAGGCCGGGCGCTCCGGCGGCGGGGGGCTCGCCGCCGCCGCCAGCAGCGCGTTGACGACCAGATCCACCGGGATGATGTCAACGACGGCATCCGGGGACGCCGGGAAGTCCGGCAGCTCCCCGCGGCCGAACGCCAGGATCAGCGGCTCGGCCATCTTGAACCCCTCGATCCACCCCGGGAACGGCTTCGCCAGCGCGCTCTCGATGATCGACGGGCGGACGATCGTCAACGGCAGATCGCCGTGGGAGTCCTCCAGATACCGCTCACCCAACGCCTTGGTGAACGTGTACGCGTCCGTCCAGCCCAGCACCTGCGCACGTTCGGAGCCCGCGGCGACCAACCGCGCCGCCACCCACGCCCGCCGCGCCGCCTCCGCCTGCGCCGACACCGTCTGCGCGCCGGCCCGCACATGCTCGGCCTCCGCCTGCTCGCGGAACCGCGCCGAGTTCTCCGGCGAACGCGACGCGTCCTCCGCGGCCTGGCGGGCCCGCGCGGCCGACGCCTGCTCCGCCGCCCAGTCCACCTCATGGGCCAGCCGGCCCTCGGCGATGTGCCCCGAACGCAACCCGGCGACATAGGCGGTCGACACGTGCACCAGATGCGGACGGGCCCCGGCGGCGCGCACCGCGCGCAGCAGCTCCTGCACCCCGCCCAGGTTCGTCGCGAACCCCTCGTCGATCGCCGGGTCGAACGACACCTCCCCGGCGCAGTGGATCACCACGTCCAGGTCGGCGGGCAGCTCACCCATACTGGCCAGGTCACCCTCGATGACCCGCACCTGCGCCGCCAGCCGCGCCGCCAGCCCCTCACGGCCCAACCGTTCCCGCAGCCCGGCGAACGCCGGCTTACGGGTCATCCGCTCCAACCGGGCCATCCCCGAATGGCTGCCCCGGGGCCGCACGAGCGCCACGACCTGGGTATCCGGGAACTCCGAGAGCAGCCTCTCCAACAGCGCCTCACCGACGAACCCGGTCACCCCGGTCACGAACACACGCCTGCCCGCGAGCCGCTCGCGCAGCCCCACCGGTCACCTCCGCACTCGCCGCAGCCCCACCGGCGTCCCCGACGGACGCCCGGTGCGCAACAGTAGGCGACACCGGACCGTCCACGAACGAACCCGTCGGTCACCTGCGTGTACACGCACGCTGCCAGATCAGGGGCAACCTACCGTCACCGCCGGTCCGACCACGCCGCCGGCCCGCGCCGACCCGCCCCGAACC
>NZ_UBIZ01000505.1:0-801 GCF_900465275.1 Parafrankia sp. Ea1.12
GAAATGGACCCTGTGGGGCTTCAGAACCCCGATTTGGGCGGTGACCTGCGCGTTTACCTACGGGCCGGGGTCCGTGTCGGGCAGGCTGGGTGGTCATGGTGTGGTCGCTGCTCTACGCCCTGACACGGAACACTCTCGGGCTGATGCTGCTCCGGATGCGTGGGGACACCTCGAAGGAGGCGGAGCTCCTTGTCCTGCGACATCAGGTGGCGGTGCTGCGCCGGCAGGTGAACCGGCCCGGTCCTGGAACCGGCGGATCGGGTGATCCTCGCAGCCCTGTCCCGGCTGCTGCCCCGGGCTCGGTGGGGTTCGTTTTCGTCACCCCAGCCACCGTGCTGCGGTGGCACCGTGACCTCCTCGCACGAAAATGAACCTACCCACGGAAGCCGCCCGGACGGCCACTGATCCGCCGGGAGATCCGCGAGCTGGTCCTGCGCCTCGCGCAGGAGAATCCGACCGGGGGCCACCGCCGGATCCAGGGAGAACTCGCCGGGCTGGGCTACCCGGTCGGAGTCGCCACCGTCTGGCGGATCCCGCACCGCGCCGGCATCGACCCCGCACCCCGCCGGGCCGACACCTCCTGGCGCACCTTCCTGTCCGCCCAGGCCTCCAGCCTGCTGGCCTGCGACTTCTTCACCGTGGACACCGTGTTCCTGCAACGGATCTACGTGTTCTTCGTCGTCGAACACGCCACCCGCCACGTCCATGTTCTCGGGACCACGAAGCACCCGACCGCAGCCTGGGTCACCCAGCAGGCACGGAACCTACTGATGGACCTCGACGAACGTGGCAGCCGGTGGC
>NZ_UBIZ01000675.1:0-2142 GCF_900465275.1 Parafrankia sp. Ea1.12
AGGAACCACTGTCGGGCGGTGGAGTACCCGACTCCGTTCGCCGCAGCCCACTCCTTGAGGTTCACACCACCACCATACAGCGCTATCTGACACCATCCAGCGCTAACACGACAGCAGATTTCACCCCTGTAACAGGGCAGTCCACTCACCAGGCACCCCCGCCACAGGGCGCTCCTCCCACCGGGAACCCCGGTCACACTGCGCTGCGCTCGCTGGACGTTCCGCTCACCGAGCGCGACCCGAGCTCGCAGGCGAGGGCGCCGGCCAGCGAGCCCCGCGGCTCGACCTCGATGCCGTCCAGCTCCAGCCAGCGGGCCAGGGTCCTGAGCTCGGTCGCCAGCGCCCGCTCGGCCCGCCAGCGGAACAGCGGCTGCCACTGCACGGGAACGAGGGACGCCTCGTGCGCCCAGTACTCGAACGCCTTGCGGTCGGTGTGTACGTGGCTGTCCAGGGCGTCGGTCGGGTAGGGGCCGAAGCGGGAGAAGCCGGGCAGGTAGTGCGCCCTGGCCAGCACGTTCACCGAGTCGATCTGCACGACGCCGACCAGGTCGACCAGGTTCCGGATGGCGCGGGCACCGGCCGTGGCCGGCCCGTGGGGACGGATCAGCCCCTGGGCGGCGAGCGCGAGCCGCCGGGCCTCCCCCGGGGTGAGCTCGTCGCCCCGCCCGGATTTCCCCACGGATCGCAGCGTATGCGGGATCCTCCGTCGCGAAGGTTGCTTCGAGCCAAGTGGCGGACCCCCCAGCGGCCAGGCCACCGCTGCCCACGCCCCGGCCGGTCAGTTCCCCAGTCGGAACCGCGACACGAAGCTCCAGATCACGGCGTTCGCATCGAGATCGCCGCTGACCCGACCCAGCACGTCGACCGGGAACAACGAGACACCGCCGGGCCAGGTGTGGCCGCCGCCGACAATCTCGTAGAGAACCACCGGCGTGCCGGCCTGGCAGCCGGCGAACTCGTGTCGGACGACGGTCGTGCCGTCGGCCGGGGCCCGGTCGGGCAGGGGGGTGTCGACGGTCGTCGCCGCGCAGCCGGCGGACCGTGCCCAGGCCTGCGCCCCGGCAGCCGCCTCCGCATATTTGAGCACCCGGTCGTCGGCGCCGTGGAGGACCACCATCGGCACCGGGGCGGGCCGGGCCCGCGGGTAGCCGGGACATCCGGCTCCGGGCGCCGACCCCGCCACCGTGGCGAACGCGGCGAAGCGGTCGCGGGCCCGGCAGGCGAGCGACTGCGTGAACAGACCGCCGTTGCTGGTGCCGGAGGCGTAGAGGCGGGACGGGTCCGCCCCGAACCTGGCGATCACCAGGTCGGCGAGCGCGCGGGCGAACCCGGGGTCGTCGACGGGCGGGGAGTCCTCCCCGCCGGGCACCCCCTGCCAGCCGATCCCCTCATGCGCCGGGACCACCAGGAGGTAACGCTCGCGGTCGGCGGACGACGACAGCCGGCCCGTAAGCTCCGCCACCGCCGGGGTCTCGAACATCCCCGGGAAGTGGAACAACGCTGGGAGCGGGCCGCCCGGCGCCTCGACCGGAACCCGCACCGCCGCCCACCGGTCGACGCCCGCGTGCCGGAGCCGGACCACGTGGTCACCGGGATCAGGCACGCCGTCCACGATGGTGATCTCGGCCGTCGAGGGCCGCCCGGGACCGCTGGCGGCGTCCAGGCCGCGGACACGAGCCGGGCCGGACCAGGTGGCGGTTCCGTCGGCGGGCCGCAGCACCTCACCACGGACGTCCGCGGTGATCTCGATCCCGGCGGACGGGTCCCGCAGGGCCCACGAACCCGACCACGGCCGGTCGGCCGCGGCGTCGCGGCTGGCGGCGATGGTGATCGTCGCGCCGCCGCGCAGCTCGGCGGCGCCGCCCACGGACCGGGTCCGCTGCTCCCAGATGTCGTCGAGGACGGCGATCCCGCCCTCGGTCGCGTCGCCGGCGGCGCCGGTCAGCGCGTAGCCGTCCCCGGGGCCTGGCCCGGTGTCGCGGAGCCGGACCGACACGTGGTCGAGGCGGTCCGAGGCGGCGGCGGACGCCACGGTCAGCTCGGTGGCGCCGTGTGCCGGCCCGCCGGCACACGCGGCCACCGGGGTGACGCAGGCCGCGACAAGCATCACCACCGCCGGCAGCACCCGCCCAGCCGAGCCCC
>NZ_UBIZ01000504.1:0-3794 GCF_900465275.1 Parafrankia sp. Ea1.12
TCGAAGCCACGAACCGTGACCAAACCACCCACCAGCACAGATGCCACGCCGCCACGCCGTACCAACCCACCAGCCAAGAACAGCAGAAGATCAGCCATCCAAGATCGACTTAAGCTTCACGGCATTGGCGCCTGACCCTCGCTCGCGCCCCGAAACTGACCCCACGGGCCGAGGCCCGCATCGCGCTAGTCCTTACCGGTGTCGACCGTCAGGACACCCGCGCCGCCTAGACCTCGTTTAAACGCATCGCACTGCACACCCCCATTTCGCCATGCCCTCACCCCACAGGAGCAAGCTATTTACCAGAAGGAAAGTGAAGGCGTATGCCGCCGTTGTGGCAGCCACGGCGAGCTAGCTAAGGCGGGTCGCTACGCGGACGGTACCCAGCAGTACAGGACAGTCTGTAAGCCGTGCGAGGCCGCGCGGGCGCTCGCCTACTGGCGGTCGAAGAACCCAGGCGCGGATCGGATGATCCGGATTCCCGTCAGCGAACACGAGAAGGAAGATCGCGCATGACTGCCATCGCTCCCGAGGTAATCCCAGTCCACCACATGGATTGGCGATTCGCGACCGAACTCAACCGGTCGTCGCAACACCGGCCTGTTGCAGTGAGAGTAGCTGGTTGTTCATCGCGATGACGTTGGACATTGACGACTGGGAGCCCGTAACGATGACCATCGTCAATCAATGGTGCGCCCTGGACGATCACGCCGAAGCCGATCTGGCGCCAGTGGTCGGTGAAGATCTCGGTGACGAGGGACAGCAGGGTCTCGGTGTCGGTGGGCAGCGCAAAGACGTGCAGGGTGCCGTTGCCGAGTTCTTCGGTGACCCGGTATTCGGTGTCGGTGGTCAACGTCGTGTCCTCTCCGCGGCCGGGCTCAGGGGGCAGTCTCCGCAGGTACCGCCGCCCGGCACCCGGTAGAACAGGCAGCAGCTCCGCCGGACCACCGAGGAGACCGCCAGTCCGCCGTCGGAGGTGACGGCGTGGACGGTCGTACCAGCGAGCGGCGGTGTCGCCAGCAGCGCGGCCGCCATTCGGGGAACGTCCTTCGTGCGGGTGACGAGCGGGGAGGCGGCCAGTACCCGCGTCGAGCCGACCAGCGCGGACGCGGCGTTGCCCCAGAGCAGGCGCGGGGCGAGCCGGGTCTCACCCCGCAGGGCCGTGAAGTAGGGCCGCAGGTGGTCCTCGACGACGATCTCGCGGAGCAGGTCGACGGCGTCCGCCAGGCTCTCGACGCGCCAGCCGGCGGTCTCGTCCACGATCAGCCGCACGGGCGCGGTGAGCCTCGGCTGCACCCGGAGGCGGGGTGGGGGCAGGTCGGGGACGATGCCGGCGGTCGCCCAGCAGCCCAGGGCCACCGACCAGAGCCGGGCGGCGTGGCCGAGCGCGAGGGTGGACGCGGCGACCCGTCGTTCGACGCCGCCAAGCCGTTCGTTCACTCCGTCGACCGCGGCGGCCAGGGCCGCCCCGCCCCGGTAGAGCTCGTCGACACGAACCGGCACCGGCCCGGCCCCACCCACCTCGCCGGCACCGGCGAGATCGACCGCGATGTCGGCCTCGAAGTAGGGACTGATCTCGGCGAGCCTCCGCAAGGCGCTCGCCACCTCGGCGGCGGACACCGCCGACGCTCCCGTGACGGCCGGCACCGCTGCGGCGACCGGCACCGCCCCGGCGGTCGGCACCGCCGGGGCGGGCCGCCGCCCCGCTCCGGTCATGTCGGGCTGGCCCGTCACACTGCCTCCCGTAGCTCGAAGGTCCTGGTCACCGGGTCAAAGCGCAGGTCGTCGCCGTCGAAGGTGGTGTTCACCGCCCCGGAGGCGATCACCTCCGCCGGGCGGCCCGTGTGCAGGGTCCCCGTCCGGTCGAGGAGCCACACGCCGTCGGCCACGCGGAGCGAGAGCTCGAGGTCGCAGGAGTGTGGCGCTCAGGGCCACCAGACGTGCGCGCATGCCAGAACAGGCCGCTTTCCAGCACCTCGTGGACGGTGTTCGCGGGTGCCGTGGCCGGTCTCCTGGCTGACGGGTGGTGCGTCGCCGGCCGCCTTCCCAGGCGGCGGTACTCGACGCCCAGTGACTTCCCCGGTGGGCGGGGACTGGCCGGCGACATCCCGATCACAGTGGCGAGGGCCGCTCCGGCATCACACCGAATTCCCGAGCACCACGGCCGACAAACCGTACGACCAACGCGAGTCGCCTGCAAGACCATGCAGATGTTTTCGCGGGTGCCGCGCCCATCACGGATGGAGGCTGATCCCGCCCGGCGGCGCGGTATCCGGCTCGTCGGGCCACGGTCTGAGGGTCGGATGCGCAACCGCCACGGGCAGGTGCCCGGTCGACGTGGATGCGAGAATCTCCACATGCACCGGCTGGACGACCAGAACCGGGCCCGGATCATCGACGGTGACCGGGCCTGCGACGCCGTCGCCGCCATCGGTGACCGCGCCGAGGTGACGCGGTGGGCCGCCCGGTTCGCCATGCTCGGCGAACCGGGCCGGCTCGCCATCCTGCTCGCGGTGCACTACGCCGGCCCGATCTCCGTCTCGGATCTGGCCACCGCCGTCGGCATGAACGACGCCGCCGTCTCCCAGGCACTGCGGGTCCTGCGCCAGCAGAACGCCGTGCTCGCCGAGCGCGACGGCCGGATCATCCGCTACAGCCTCGCCGACCCCGCCGTCGCCGACCTGCTGGGCCGCGTCCGGCCCGATCCCCAGCTCCACCACCGGTCCGGCCAGCCCGCCCGCTGACGCCCGCCGGCCGGCAGGTGAGCCACAATCGACCTGCTCGACCTGCTCGACCTGCTCGACCTCACCGTGCTCGCCGACCGCCACGTCGACGAGCTCTCCGGCGCCCAGGCGCAACGTCGTCACGTCGGGAACCCCGGCCGACGTCTACGCCGCCGACCTCATCGAAACCGTCTACGGGCTCCCCGTCGACGTCGACCTCCGCGACGGAACACCCGAGGTCAGACCCGCCCTGCCCATTCCCGGTGGGCGGCGCTGACGCCTCGCGCCTGGGGAATGGCGGAAGGCCTTCCCACTGGCGGGGCGCCGGCGGCGGCGTAACATCGGACTGGAGCAACAGCCACCCGGGTCGTGACCCGCGAGCGGCGCCCATCCCGGGCGCACCTGTGGTCCTTTTACGGAGCGACTTGATGGACTCCGACAACCTGCTCAAAGCGACCCAGCCTGAGCCGGCCGCACTCGGCAGACACTACGGCTCCTGCGACGGCAAGGCCGCCCTCGCCCGCGAGACCAGCCCCGGCAGCTGGCAGGTGAAGGTACGCGATCCGATCAACCGCCTGGCCGGCCACGACGGCTGGATGATGCTCGGCACCGGCTGGAGCACCCTGGCCGAAGCACGCGCGGCCACCGGGCTGTCCTAGACATCAGTACCCCCCGGCCGCAACCTCGTCAGCCAGGCGGCCGGCCGAGGTCGCGAGCGGTCCAATGCGAGGACCCATTGGCCGGGTCAGGTGCCCAGGGCCGGGAGTGGAACAGAGCCGGATAAACGGGGGACGTGCTCCCGGCCCGTGCCACCGGAGATGTGGGGCTCCGGCCGCCGGGACAGGGGCGTGCACCCAATGGCGCTGTTTTAAGGTGATCGTGGCCGGTCGAGGTAGTGGAGTTCGATGCGTCGGCTGACGTTGACCACGCTGGGTTCGCCGGGTCGGCGGGCGGGGAAGTCACCGGCCTTCTTGGTTCTGCGCGGGCTGGCGCGGTCGGGGCGGTCGCGAACGAACGTCGCGGGTCGCAGGATCTTGAGGAGGAAGGTGGCCAGCGCCAGGTCAAGCTGGT
>NZ_UBIZ01000503.1:0-9835 GCF_900465275.1 Parafrankia sp. Ea1.12
GAGCCGGGGCGGCGCGCCGGTGTCAGGCCGGCGGCCCCGTCAGCCGCTCCGCCGCGTCCTCCACGGGGGCCTGGACGGGCACTCCGACGCCGCCGTCGGCGGGCACGGGAGCACCAGGCGTGACAGTGCCGGCGGTGGCCGTGCCGGCCATGGACGTGGCCGTGGCCGTGGCTGTGCCGACCGTGGTCGTGTCGATGCCGGTCGGCACGCGCAGCGCGCGCAGCAGGCCGGTCAGTGCCACGGCGACGACGACGTTCAGGACGAACGCGGTCAGCGCGATGTAGGCCGTTCGGCCGAGTCCGGGGACCTCGGCGAGCGAGCTACCGAAGTGCCGCGCGGTCGCGCTGCGCTGCGCGTAGGCCTCGAGCGTGCCGTAGGTCATCCCGACCAGCCAGCCGCCGAGCAGCGCCCAGCGGTGCAGCCAGCGCGTCCACAGGCCGGCCACGATCGCCGGGAACGTCTGCAGGATCCAGACCCCGCCGAGCAGCTGCAGGTTGATCGAGTTCTGCGTGTCCATCCCGAGGACGAACACGAGCGCGCCGACCTTGACCAGCAGCGAGGCCGTCTTGGAGACCGAGGTCTCCTGGGCGGGTGTCGCGTCCGGCCGGAAGAACTCGACGTAGATGTTGCGGGTGAACAGGTTCGCCGCCGCGATGGACATGATCGCCGCCGGGACGAGCGCGCCGATCGCCACCGCGGCGAACGCGACGCCCGTGAACCAGGCGGGGAACTGCTGGTCGAACAGCAGCGGGACGACCAGCCGCGGGTTGTCGGTCTTCACCCCCGAGGCGATGGCGGCGAAACCGAGCAGCGCCAGGAAGGCGAGCAGCAGGGAGTAGAGCGGCAGCACCGCCGTGTTGCGCCGGATGACGTCCTGGCTGCGCGTCGAGAGAATCCCGGTGATCGCGTGCGGGTACATGAACAGCGCCATCGCGGAGCCGAGCGCCAGGGTCGCGTAGGCGAGGAACTCCGACGGGGCCGGGACGAACGCCGCCTTCGGCGGCCGGCCCGCCGCCGCGGCGGCCGCGTTGGCGGTGTCGAACTTCGCCTGGGCCGCGTCGAACACGGCGCCGTACCCGCCGAGCCGGTGCGGGATGTAGATCACCGCGACGAGCACCACGGCGTAGATCAGGATGTCCTTCACGAAGGCGATGAGCGCAGGTGCGCGCAGCCCGGAGCGATAGGTGTACGCGGCCAGCACCGCGAACGCGATGACGATCGGGATATCCCGGACGATCGGGTTGTCCCCACTGGTGCCGATCCCCATCGCCTCCAGGACGGCCTGCATGCCCACCAGCTGGAGCGCGATGTACGGCATCGTCGCGACGATGCCCGTCACGGCGACGGCCAGCGCGAGCGACCGCGACCCGTACCGCCCGCGGACGAAGTCGGCCGGCGTGACGTACCCGTTCCGGCTGGCGACGGCCCACAGCCGCGGCATGATCACGAAGACGATCGGCCAGACGACGCTGGTGAACACCACGGCGAACCAGCCCGAGACGGCACCCGTCGCGTACATCGCCCCGGGAACGGCGATGAACGTGTAGGCGGTGAAGATGTCACCGCCGATGAGGAACCAGGCGACGAACGAGCCGAATCCGCGGCCGCCGAGCCCCCACTCGTCGAGGTGGTCGAGGCTGGCGGCCCGCCGCCAGCGCGCCGCACCGAACCCGATCACGGTGACCAGGACGAACAGCGCCAAAAAGACCGTGAACTCGACACCGTGGAAGTCGGTGTGGAACGGCGCGGCCAGCACCGGCGGGTCGCCGGCAGGATCCGGGCTCACCGGGCGTCCGGTCGGCCCGCGGTGCGCCGGAGGAGCCAGGTGGCGCCGGCCAGGCTCACCGCGCCCGCGACCAGCCACACCAGCGTGTACCAGTAGAAGAACGGAAAGCCCCACACCCGCGGCTCGACTCTCGCGTAGGTCCCCACCAGCAGCAGGGCCACCACCTGGGCGGAGAGCAGCACCGCGACGGCCGCCCGGACGAGGCCACGCGGCAGCGGACGTCCGCGGGGCGGGCCCGCGGGCGGGGACGGGTCGGTCGACGGGGAACGCACTCGGATTCCTCCCACCGGGACGCGGACGCCGCGCCCCGCCGGACGACGTCGCCGGGCGCCACCGGCACCACACACCACTCAATGCAATCGAGTGGTCACCTTAAGGCGTGACAGTCGCCCCTCAGGTGCCCCACGTACCGCGTGTCGGCACACGTCACCCCGCCCCGCGCCCCGTCACACCGTGCGCGGGCCCGCCACACCCGCCCCGTGCAGACCCGCGCCGCCGGCGCCGGTTCCGTCGCGCCGGCTCAGCGGTCTCCGGCCCAGCGGCGGTCCTCCTCGTCCCACTGCTCGTTGCGGCGGTCCAGCTCGTCACGCCAGTTCTCGGCCTCGGCCGCGCTCGGGTAGGGACCCAGGCGGCGGTGCCCCGGGGCGTCCGGCGGGTTCTCCACGCGCCCGTGCTCCAGGCACCACCACCATCCGGACGGATTCCACGACGAACTGTCCACCTGGTCGCGGTCGCGTCGCGCGGACACCGACCGGCGCAGCCAACTCAGCATGGTCGATCACCTACCCATCCCGCCATGATCGATCACGCGCGCGGGCACGGGACGTCAGCTGATCGTGGCCGCGAGCTGCCGGGCGCGATTGGCCGCGGCGCCGCCCACCGACGCGTAGCCGATCTCATCGGTACTTTCCTGACCTTTACTCAGAACGTAACCGAGATAACTGCGCAGCAACTCCGGGTGCGCGTTGTTCGCCGCGCAGACTATGCCGTAGGTCACCGCCGAGGCGGGATAGGCAGCCGGGTCGGTCGGGGTGTAGTCGATGAGCATCCGCGGGTCGGCATGGTGTTCGTCCAGGACGGCGTTCGCGAGCGCCGCCGGAACGTTGAGCGCGTTCGCGGTCACGTACTGACCGGACGGGTTGGCCAGGGCCGCGGTCGGCAGTCCCTGCCTCGCGGCGAAGGACAGTTCCGCGTAGGTGATCCCACCGGGCTCGGCGTCCACGGCGGCCGTCACGCCGTCGGACCGCTCCGCCGCCAGGCCGCCGGGCGGCCAGGCGAGCGTCTTGCCGGCGCCCAGCGTCCACTCCCCCGCCGCCGCGGCCGACAGGTACTCCCCGAGGATGCTGGTCGAGCCGGACGAGTCCGACCGGTGCACGGGCCACACAGTGGTGGGCGGGAGATCCACGCCGGGATTGTCCGCGGCGATCCGCGGGTCGTCCCAGCGCTCGACCCGCTGCTGGAAGATGGCCGCCACGGTCGCCGGGCGAGCCGGAGCTGGTTGACCCCCGGCAGGTTGTACAGGAACACCAGCGCGCCGCCCACGAGCGGGATGTGGACCGCGGTGGCCCCCGCGGGACCCACCGGGCCCGCGGAACTCCCGGGAGCCGCGGGGCCGGTGGCGGCACGGGCGCAGCGGGCGTCCGCGGCACGCTGCTCCTCGCCGGTCAGCAGGGCGTCGGACCCGGCGAAGTCGACCGCCCCGGCGATGAGCCGCTCGATCCCGCCGCCGGAGCCGACGGCGTCGTAGGCGACGCTCGCCGCGTGGCAGCGGGTGGTGAAGTCGCTGATCCACCGGCTCTGCAGGCTCCGCTGGAAGGTCGCCCCGGCGCCGGACAGGCTCCCGGCCGCGCACTGCGGGTCGACGCCCGCCGGCGCCGGCCGCTCGGCGGAGCAGCCGGCGAGCAGCACGGGGACGGCCACCAGCGGCAGGACCAGCGCCGACGCGGTTGCCCCCGCCCGCCAGCTCGATGTGGTCGAGAATCGTCACCGCGCGGGCCGGGAAGGACGGCCCGGTCGCCGCCGGCGGCCCGTCCATCGCCTACGTCCCGCTCGTACTCGGCCTGCCCCGCCCGATGGCCGACGCGCTCGGCTGGACGAGTCGGCCGCCTACCTGGGCGGACGTCATGGACGTGCTCACCGATCCCCGTGGCTGGGCGGCGCACGGCCATCCGGAGTGGGGCGGTGTGACCTCGGCCATCGCCGATCCGGCCCGGTCGACCGAGGGGCTCGCGACCGTCAGCGCGCTGGCGGGCGCCGGGCGCGGGCTCGGCCGGGAGGACTACCTGCCCGCCTCCGCGGCCACCGATCCCGCGCTGTTCGACCGCCTCCGCGTGATCCAGCGGACGAGGGCCGTCCGCCCGGACGACTCCACCGGCCTCGAGGCGGCCGTTGCCCGCGCGGAGGCCGCCGGGCCGAACCGGATCGCCGCGGGGCCCTCCATCTACTTCATGAGCGAACGCGCGGTCTGGAAACACAACCGGACCGACCCGGCCGTCCCGCTGGTCGTGGTGTACCCGGCGGAGGGATCCCCGGCCGCCGACCACCCCTACCTGCTCGTCGACCGGGCCACGATGCCCGCCGAGGCCAGGGCCGCCGCGGCCGGCTTCCTGCGTTTTCTTCATTCAGCGTGACTCGATGATCATTTCTTGCCAGCGGCTGATCTGCTCGGCGGTCGCACCGTTGGCGGCGAGGTACCCGGCCGGGCCGCCGGGGGCGGCGTCGATCGTGTCGAGCACGCTGGCGATGGCCTTCGGGTCGACGAGAACCGCGGTCCCGATGCCGCGCGGCGCCGATCGGCCCGCGGTCAGGTGGCTGTACTCCGGCCGCCGGCTCAGCGCCTCCCGGACCCGCTGGATCCGCTGTTCGGTGGCGAGGTAGTCCGCGACGATCGCGTCGCGCTCGACACCGGCGGCGGCGAGCAGGACGGCCGTCGTGATGCCGGTGCGGTCCTTGCCCGCGGCGCAGTGCACCAGCGCCGGGGTGCGCTCACCGGAGACGAGGAAGTCCAGGATGCGGACCAGCCCCGGGCCGGCGTTCTCGAGCATGATCGCGTAGAACCGGGCGTAGTCTCCGCCGATCCGGTCCCGCAGCGCCTTCGGGTCGCTGAGCCCGGTGAAGTCCATCAGCGGCTCGTGCATCCAGGTGATGCCCAACTGCGGGAACCACTCGGCGGCCCGCGGGTTCTCGAACGGGGCACGCAGGTCCACGACGCCGCGCAGGCCCACCTTGTCCCGCAGCAGCGCGATGTCTTCGGTGGTCAGACTGTCGAGGTTGTCACCTCGGAGCAGCACGCCGGGACGGACCGTGCCCCCGGCCGCCGGTAACCCTCCGAGATCCCGGACGTTGTGGGCACCGGTGAGTTCTATCCATTGAGGCGTTTCCTGCGAGGCGGTCACCGGATGACACTACGGCGGACCAGTTAAGCGCGAGCAAACAAAACCCCAAACGCGGTTCCGCCCGGGGCCTCCACCTGCGCCGCGGCGCGTCCCGCGACGGCCTGGAGCTTGCGGGCGATCAGCGCGTAGGCGCTGATGTCCTCGTCCGCCCACTGCTCCGGATCGGTGTCGGGACGCCGGCGGTGCAGCAGTCTGAATCCGACCCTTACCGGCTCGGGCTCACGCGGCCCGGGCCGGTAAGAGTTTCGGATCGGTCAGCCGGACCGGCGGCGAGTGCGGCTTTGGCGACGGGGGCGAACAGCCGGAGCGTGTCGGCGAAGTAGCGGGTGGAGGGTACGCCGAGCAGGCGCAGGGCGGCGCGGTGGTTGATCGCGACCACCGCCGCGGACACAGCGAGGAGGGCCCACCACGCGGCGGCGAGCAGGGCGCGCGTCGGCACGGGCAGGCCGGCGAGGTCCAGGCGCAGGCGGCGGATGTGGAAGGGAACGTGCTCCTGCTCGTCGGTGAGGATGCGCGCCACGACCTCGCGGGTCAGCCGGTCGCCGACGCCGTCACGGACCACCTGGAAGTAGCGCAGCGTGCACACCTCGGCGACGGTCAGGACCAGCACCTCGCGCGGCAGGCGGGCCCGCCAGCGCAGCGAGCGGAAGATGGTGTCACTCCAGTGCGCCGCGATCGTCGGCCGCCCGGCGGCGGCGAGCAGCCGGGCGAGCAGCCGCGAGTGGTCCTGCTCCTCGGCGATGAACAGCCGCGCGGCTTCGAGGTAGCCGGAGTGGCCCGCCCGCGCGGCGGCCCGCATCATCCCCGCGCCGTCACTGGCTTCGCCGACCTGGATCCTGGCAAGGCTGGTGGCCAGCGCCCTGGGGATCTCAGCGCCCGCGCTCCAGTCCGGGTCGGGCCGACACCTGTTCGCATCGAATCTGTGTCGCCATGGCTCAAAGGCTTCTGACGCATCACCGAGCATGAGCCATAGTTGCACGGCATTGGAAGAAACATCCAGATTGTTGAGCTTTGCGACGGTTAGTCAATGCGGCTGAGCCGAGTCAGCGCGCCCACTCGAACCTCGGTGCCGAGCGGCCGTGCGCCAGGAAGATCGGGTCGTTGTCGACGTAGAGCACCCGCGCCGCCGGATCGAGCCGCTGCGCGGTCTCGTGCAGGCTCGGGTTGGTGGGAATGCCGGTGCACTAACTTCGCGAAGTACACCGAACAGTGTGAGCCATGCCACATGCCCTAGGGGTCGGTCCTCCGGCGTCTACCTGGTGGGGTCCGGTGGCCGGAGGTCTGTTCGGGCGCCGCGTCCGGGCCGGTTGGCGAGCCACGCCGCGATCGTGCTCGTCCGCCAGCGTGGCCGGTCGGGTACATCGGTGTTGTCCGGCTCGGGTAGACGTCCCTGGGTGCGGTAGCCGCGCAAGGTTGATGCCTTGATCCCGGCAAGTCCTGAGATCTCCGCGTAGCTGATCAGGGGGTCGTCCTCCACGCGGGAATACTAGCGTTCACCCCAACTTTCCAGCGCCTAGCTGTATTGTTGTGGGTGTTGGCGGTTCCGGCGGGTGAGCCAACACCCACCGGAACCTTGATCACTACCTGCGTTCACAGGAGAGTGACCCGTGACCAGTATTCCGCCTTCGTCTGGCCGTGGCGGCTGGGAGGCCTACCGGGGTCGACCGTTCGTCGCTGTCGAGCCCCGACCGGACCGCGTCTTTGACGTGACGGTGTCCTCGGGTGCCTTGTTGCGTGACTTCATCGACGTGACGGCGACGCTGCCGAGCATCGTCTACGTCGATCATCGGCCGGTCACGCGAGGCGGTACGGATGTCACGCTGATCTTCCGCTCGATGCGTGAGGGCGGGTCCGGCGTCGGTGGCGGCTGGGTTCCCCCCGATACGCCTGCCGGTCCTGCCGCGTGGACGTCATACCAGGACTCTCTGCACAGCCTTCTACTGGCGGCGCCGGGCGGTCCGACCGGGGAGCGGCTCGTCGGTGAGCTGGTTCACCTCGACCCCCGGTCGGTCGTCGCGCTGGCAGACATCCTCTGCCGTCGTCATCCCGCGCGGGCGTAAGCCTGCGTGATTCTGCTGGTGGCCGGCATCCTACGGACTGGGATGCCGGCCACTTTGGTGATCAACGGGTTTCCTCTTTCACAGACCCCTGGCTGAGCTGATCTTCTCCGGTGGGCGGGCAGGCTATGCCTTACCCCGGGTTCTCCTGGCCGTGCAAGAGCGTCGACGGTCCAGCCGTGCCTGCTGGGTGCCGTGCGCTCTTGCACGGTCGGGAGGTTCTGGGGTAACCCCTCGGGTGTCCGACCGGCGGAGGTGATCAGCGGTCCCGCGCGCCCGGCTCCTGGTGACCTGCGGCGGTTCCTTCCCCTCCTCCGGAGGCGGCCGGGGTCGAGGGGCGGAGCCCCTGTGTTCTGGGCGCGAACCGTCCGAACCACACGACCCCCACCAGCGTTAGTCGGCCCGCGACGGCAGCAGCGGTAATGACTGGTCGCCCTTGATTCTGCAGCAGTCCGCGGACTCCCGCAGTCCCACATCAGCGAGATCGAAAACGGCCGCCGCCAGGTCACCAGCCTGGAGATCTTCGAGCGCATCGCCGACGGCATCGACATCCCCCGAGTCCGCATCGGCCTCGCCGACAAGCCCGGCACGATCTCCGAACCACGGACCGCACCCGGGAGCGCTCGTCGCCGATGTGTCAGATGACATCGTGCGCGTCTGCCCCAGCCGAGCCGCCGTCCCCGCCGACCTATGGCGAACCCTGTTCGCCGGGAACAACAGCACGCGACATCCTCGTGATCGCCGGCCTGTTCCTCCCCGACGGACACGCCGACTTCACCACCCTGCTCCGCCGCAAAGACGCATCAGGCGTGAAGATCCGCTACGCCCTCGACCTACGCGGCCAAGAGGAAGGCATCGGCGACGGCCTCGCCGCCCTCACCAGAATCACCCTCACCTATCTTGCCGGCATGCGCGATGGTCAGAGCGCGATGGAACATCGGCAGCAGTACCTCCTCCGTCCGAACCGGCCAGGTTCGCTCAGCGTCTTTTGGAGGCCCAGGTCGCGATCCCGAGGGCGCCCCAGATGGCGACCAGGATAAGGACGTCGGCCGCAGCCACCCCACCCCATACCCATGCCCGGCGGGCCGCACCGGGGTACGGCCGTTCGGAGGACGGTACCGTGGCGGCGAACTCATCTATCCTCTTCTGAATCTGGATCTGCTCGGAGGGCAACAGCCCGTCAGCGCCAAGGTTCTTGGCCAACTCTGCGATCGTGGCATTCTGCTCGTCAGTGAAGCCGGGTAGTTCGATGTCCGCGACGCCATATATCGGCCCAGTCCCCAAGGGCATGCACTGCAGAGGCGTTCCGTCCTCATAATTGAGCGCCAGCTCCGGACCGCATTCATCATTGGGAGATTTGATCGCGACGACATAGGTACGATTCGACGAGCGATAGTCACCGACATTGTTCCACACTTGAGCGATACACACAAAGATAAACGGAATACTGAGAAAAAAGAGAAGACCTGCGACCGTCTCCACGAATGAGCGCCACTTGCGTTTTTTGTTCTTGTTTTCTCCTGATGAGGACATGCGGCAGTGTAACTTACATTCCACCCCCCAAGCGCGATTCTTACAGAGAGTGACGATGTACTAGCATCACCTTCCCGCGGGTAGCAAAAGCGCACGCGATTCTGGCAGCCGGGTCAACAGCCAAGCCCGTGGGCGAGGACTTGCTCTAACGGACGTTCGCGGACGGAGTGCACCAGGTCAACAGGCCGGTTTGACGCCACGAACGTCTACGGAACGTCCCTGTGCCTTGGCGGGCTAGAGTCGATATACCGCAGCACCCAGCCCGCCCGACGGGTGCAGCAAAGACCGCGAACTTCGATGGACCTCCGTGGACGCCAGCGGATGTCACGATCTGTGACTTCCCGATGTGGCGGGGGCCGAGCTGCGCCTTACATGCAAATATCCGACCGGGCTGGTCCCCTCGGTGGGTACGGCTGCCAGTTCGTTGAGAAGTGCGAACAGCTCGTCGATGCGTTCGCGGAGGGTCTCGTGTAGCCGGGCCGCGAAGTCGTTCCCAGTCCTGCGGTGTCGGCGCGACTCCGGGTGTGAGGGCCGCGAGCGCTTCGCGGATCTCATCGAGCGTCAGCCCGACCCGCTGCGCGGAGCGGATCATGGCGACCCGGCACAGGACGTCGGCGACGAAGCGGCGCTCGTTGTTGGGGCCGCGCTCGCAGGGAAGCAGGCCCTGGTCGGCGTACCAGCGCACGGCCGAGGGGGCGATCCGCATGCGGTCGGCGACCTGCCCGACGGACAGATTGGAGACGTGCCACTGATCAACATCATGCAACGATGGCGCATCCCGGGCTTGCCTTCAAGTGGACTTGACCCCCTACCGTCGGCGTGCTCGTCACTGATCGTCGAACGAGAGGGGCCGCGAATGTCCACGCTGCGAGTGGCCGTACTGGCCGGAAGTACCCGCCCGAACAGCCGGTCGCGGGGGGGCTGGATGGGTGTGCGCCTAGAAGGCTTGGGCGGGCGAAGCCGCGAAGGATGGGTCAAGTTCGGGGCGCGCGGGTCAGGCTGCGAGTCCGGCGTGGTGGATGAGTTCGTTGATGGCGGTGTCGTAGGCGTCGGCTGCTCGGCGT
>NZ_UBIZ01000574.1:0-6900 GCF_900465275.1 Parafrankia sp. Ea1.12
CGGGATGAAGTGCCGTCCACGATCGCCACCTGGTCCCGGGCCGCCGGCGGAGGGTCAGAGCGAGCAGGGCGCTGATCGTGTCGATGACCGGCAGGCCGCCGAGTAAGAGGCGCCGAACAGCGGGCTGAGCTGGCGCGGGGTCAAATTGTCCGCCAGTGCGCGGCGACAGCAACGTACGGTCGGGCAGGGACGGTGCCCAGTGCCGGCCTGGCCCGCCGGCGGCGATCCCGTCACCGCCGGGTTGGGCGACGAGGCGGACGAGCCGGCTGAACTCGGGCGGGGCCGACCCGGTGAACGAGAAGCTCCACTGATGGTCCGCAGTGAAGATGACCTGCCCCCCGACCTGATCCACCAGGCAGCCTCGGGGCCCGCACAGCATCCGGGTCACGAGACAGCCCATAGTCCTATCCAAAGACTGCGCCGCCGGCTCGACTTGCCAGGCGCAGGCGGACGTGTCGCCTACGGCTCCGCGACCGGGAGGCCGGCTAACACCTCGTTCGGACCGACGAACCATACTGTGGCTCTTGCAGAACGTCGTGGGTCACCGATATGGATCACGTCGCGTGCCGGTGGGAGCAGTACAGGAGGACGGCAGGTGGCGGAACACCCAAACCCAATCAACGTCATGCTCCCGTCCGGGACGATCACGCACGAAGGAGGCCGGAAGAAGTCGATCTCCCGTCCACAGGCATCGGTACCGCACCTTCCGCAGGTCTGCCACTCCTCTGTCGACGGGTGCGCGATGCACATCACCCAGCCGGTGGCGGATCCAGAATCACGTCCGGAAACGGGCGATCGATGGGCCGGAAGGCCCATGTCTCAGCGGCTGAGTCTCGAAGCACAGGACTTCAACAGCCCCATGTCCGTTGCCTTGCGCCGTACGATTGTGCAGGCCCAGCGCGACACCGACGTCCATGTGGGTGGAGGAGACCAGACTCAGCTAGGAGAAGCGCATCAGACGACCGAACGGTCGGCCTTGTTCTGGCAATTGGGTCGAGCCCTGCGTGAACGACCGAGAGCGAGGGTACGGCGGACGCGGACCCTGGCTAGCGGATATAGTAGATCTCTCCGCTGCTGGGAGAGCGTCTACGGCAGCTGGAGATCAGTGTCACGGTGCGGAGATGACGATTCGGTGAGTTTCCCCCAGTCGCCGCTTCGCGCAGTGAGTGACTCCGGGTGGACGCTGACATGCGTCCACAGCGAGTTGGGAAACGGCAAACTGTGACCGGACAAAGCGGAACGTACGCAAAAGTCATCGACCGAATCATCCTCCCGCCGGATCCCGGCTTGATCGCAAGCCTCGGATCTAATCACACCCTTGATTCGGCAATCGGCGACCTCATCGACAACTGCCTCGACGCCGAGGCCACCGTAGTGCGGGTCAGATTCCTCACCCGACGGTATCGTCTACGGGCCCTTTCTGTTCTCGACAACGGCTGCGGCATGGACAGCACACAAATCAACGACGCGATGACGATCGGCCGAAGGAGGCAGTACGCGCCAGGGTCCTTGGGCAACTTCGGCCTCGGCCTCAAGGCTGCCGCACTGGGTTGCGCTGACACCCTGACCGTCTGGTCCCATGCAACCGGGGCAACGCCAGTCGGCAGGCGGCTCCACAAGCAGAGCCTATCTCAGGACTTCGGCTGTGACATTCTTGCGACCGATTCCGCGATTACCGAGGCAAAGTTATTGGACGGAGCACTTGTATCTCAAACCGGGACGGCGGTCGTACTCGACGCAGTACGCGCCACCTACCGCGGAACTTCAGATCTTGAAGCTCAGACCTTCCTCGACACCACAGTCGAGCGAGTCCGACTCCATTTGGGTTTGATCTTCCACCGTTGGATTTCCCGGCGCGGCCTGCGCATCGAGATAGAGGTAGTCGAGGAGACAGACACTGAACGGTCGGTCCCTATGAGGGTCCATCCCATGGACCCCTTCGCATACCGTTCATCAGGTTATCCAGGATATCCTCGCACACTCATTGCCTCTTTTGAGGATACCCGTTCAGCAAAACTCGAGTGCCACATCTGGCCGGCCAGAAACGATGTCGCCGGATTCCGACTGGGTAAAGGTTCAGGTGACGCGCTCCAGGGATTCTATGTCTATCGCGCCGACCGGCTGCTTCAGATAGGCGGATGGGATTCGGCAACTACCTCTCGACCAGAGCGCCGACTGGCGCGCGTCGTCATCGACGATGACTCACTCATCGGCGACGCGATCACGATAAATCCTGAGAAGCATGGAATCCGTTTCTCGCCAGCGCTGCTGCACGCGATTAACAATGCCATCAGCGCGGACATGGCCACGACATTCGACGATTACATTGCAAATGCAGAGGAAGCTTACCGCACCGCACGGCGGCGTTCTCGCACCCGCAAGCCCACAGTTCGGCCCGACAAAGGATTCTCACCCAAACTGCGTAAAGCGATCGCGGGCGAGCTCGACTTCATTGAGGGAGTCGATCCGATCGAGGTCAGATGGCGGACGCTACCCCTAGGCGAGTTCTTCGATATCGGCTTCCGTGAACGCACGGTCTGGCTCAACTCCCGCTATCGCGAACTAATCGTCCCCTCCAGGGGGGGCCTCAACGACGCGCCGCTCGTCAAGGCACTCGTCTACCTGTTGACGAGGGACGTGTTCGAAGGCGAGTACTTAGGCAGCCGCGATCGCGACAACATCGCGCTATGGCGTGCTGTCCTCGAAACGGCAATACAGGAAGAGGAGCTGTGGCGGGACCGACAGGAGTAGCTCATGCTTGAAGCAGATCTACCGCCACCGGGGTTACGTCATCTCAGTTTCGAGAATCTCGATATGTACTGGGCTGCCGGCTATCCAGTCGAGGTTCCGGTGTCCGGTGAGCCCGTCTGTCGATTGCGCCTCGACCCGGGACGCGACGAGATCAGTCTGCTCACGCCCCTCATAGGCGAAGAACCCGATATATCGCGGTTGCGCAACATCGAAGTCAACACCTTCGCCCAGAACGACGAGAGCTGGGCCGAGCTGCGCATCGCTGTCGCCAGCTCGTTGCACAGCGCCTACGGGCTCCTCACCTCTGTCGCAGACCGGATGCAGCTTGGGCACGAGAGCCTCGCAATCGCCGTAACGAGGGCGATCGCGGAGCATCGTGGACTTCTCGCGGGCAAAGTAGGCCTCAATAATGAGCAAGAGATCGGCCTATACGGCGAGCTTCTGTTCCTCGAGGCACTTCTCCGGGCCGGTGACGTGAACCATGCCGTCGACGCCTGGGCGGGCCCGCTATCCGAACAGCACGACTTCTTCTTCGAAGACGTCGACATCGAGGTCAAGACAACCTCGGCCGAACGCCGGCGACACTTGATCGGCACTCTGCAGCAGCTCGAGCCCACGCGCGACGTCCCGCTTTGGCTACTGTCCATTCAGATCACGCGTTGCAGCGGCGCCCGAGGACGGACCCTGACCCAACTCGTAGAGAATGTTCGTAGGTTGTCCGGCGAGGCGGTGATCGGTGTCGATCACCGCCTCGCGACTGCCGGCTGGGATGACAGTTTTAAGAACCTGTTCACCACTGTTTGGACCCTGCGCAGCCCCCCTCGTTGCTACCGTGTCGACGACTCTTTTCCGGCCTTAACCGGGGATCGTCTCCTGCAAGTGGTCCCGCGCCCCGCACTTCTGTCAGATGTATCGTACAGAGTAGATGTCACAGATCTTGACCACAAGGGAACACCTGCCCCATTGACCGCGTTCGTCACCACCGAGGAGACGATAAAATGACCGCAGCACGGCCAGATTGGGCGGATGCGCTGGCGAATGCCTTGGCCGCTCTGAGTAAGCAGGGGCCGCGGCCTTTGCTTACTGCTGTCTCATTTTTCACCGACTCATACGTGGACGAATCAGCATTCATAGAATTTCTGCTTTCAATTGATCCGAATGATCAGGCCCTCACTCAGCTTCGGTTGACGCTCGCTTTCTGGGATCATGCAGACGGCCGTCCCTGGCTGGAATCTGCGCCTCCCGAAGCGCGCGAACCCCGGAGCCTCGGTCGCCGCGCGTGGCTAGTCGAGCGGCTCGGGCTCGGTGCGAAGGCCGCTGCGGTGATCGCAGACAAAGTGCCCGTCTATCAAGACCGGCCGGTTGTCATATCAAAGGTATTCGAGCCTTGGTACACAACAGCTAGGCTGCGACGCAGTCAGATGTACTGGACTGACTACACAGACCATCTTCGTGCGATCAGATGGCCGGCTGAGTCCATCGTCTCACTGGACGAGACAACGACCCAGATCTTGGAACGGCTGAGCGATCCGACACAGCCCACCGCACGGCAGACCAAGGGGCTCGTCGTCGGTTACGTGCAGAGTGGAAAGACCGCCAATTTCACCGGAGTCATCGCGAAGGCAATCGACTCTGGTTATCGCATGGTCATCGTTCTTACCGGCACCATCGAACTCCTGCGCGCTCAGACTCAGCGGCGATTGGACATGGAGCTCGTTGGTAGAGAGAACGTGGTTGCCGGACAGGATCTGAATGATCCCGAAGTGCTCCGCGAGCTAGACTACCAGCAGGATGAGGACTGGCTTGCCGGGAAATTCATCACTCACGGCGACAACCTCATGCAAAGTGGCGTGGCACACATACAACGAGTCACCACACACGGTAGCGACTACAAACGGCTTCCGCAGGGGCTGAGCCGACTCAAGTTCTCACGAGTGGACAAGGCGAAGCCACTCAACGATCCGACCAACCTGTTCTCGACAGATGCATACCTCGCTGTTATTAAGAAGCACAGCTCGCCTCTACGGAAATTGATCAGGGATCTCAAGCCACTTCGCAGCGCAATCGACGACCTTCCAATTCTGATCATCGATGATGAATCCGACCAAGCATCGGTAGACACAACTAACCCTGCGAAATGGCGTGGACAGGATCCTGCCACTCGACACAGGACAACGATCAACAAGCTCATCGCCGAGATCCTTCAGCTATGCCCTCGTGCCCAGTACGTCGGGTACACGGCGACGCCATTTGCAAATGTCTTCATCGATCCGGACGACGACTCCAACCTGTTTCCCTCGAATTTCCTTCTATCGTTGCACCGCCCGCCTGGTTACATGGGGGTGGCCGACTTCCACGATGTCGGCAAGGATTGGGGAGAAATCGAGCGCACCGTTGCAACATCAAACGAACTGGCCCATGTCCGCAAGCTCGTTGGAGATCCGAGTACAGCGCCGGAACGACGTGACCAAGAGCTTCGGGAGGCAATCGATTCCTTTGTGCTGGCCGGGGCGATCAAGCTGTTCCGGGAAGCCAACAGCAAGAGTACATTCAAACATCATACGATGCTGGTGCATGAATCGGTAAAGCAGCGCGACCACCGAGATGCCGCCGACACTGTTCGACGTGTCTGGGTACAAGGCGCCTATCGTACCGGTGGAGCACTCCAGAGGCTACGCGGGCTGTGGGAGCGTGACTTCAGCCCCGTGTGCGCCGCCCGTTCGGAGGGCCAGGTTGTCCCCAACAATTTCGACGCCCTCAAAACGCACATCGCCGAGTGTGTAAACCGAATTGTCGCCGACGGTGACCCAGTAATCGTAGTCAACTCAGACAAGGACATTCAACAGAATCAGAGACGACTGGACTTCGAGACCGAGCCAGTCTGGCGGATCCTCGTGGGCGGCGCTCAGCTTTCGCGTGGTTTCACTGTGCAGGGCCTAACGGTCTCCTATTTCCGCCGAAGGTCGATTCAGGGTGACACGCTCATGCAAGCGGGTCGCTGGTTTGGGTTCCGCGGCGGATATCGGGATCTTGTACGTCTCTATATTCGCAGGGACAGCCAAGTAGACCTTTATGGCGCGTTTGAAGCGCTACTCTTGGACGAGGAGGCGTTCCGGGACGAGTTGCACCAGTTCGAAGGAATGGATGACGACGGTCTACCGTTGCTTGAACCGTGGCAGATCCCGCCCCTCGTCAGTCAGCATCTGCCATGGCTGCGGCCGACCGGCCGAGCTAAGATGTGGAACGCCGTCATCGACCAGAAGGGAGTAGGAGGTCGGGTCTCCGACCTTTATAGTATTCCCGCCCGCGACAATATCGACGACAAGGTACACAACTTCAACCATGTCGCAATCCCGCTACTGACTGCAGCCAAAGGGCCGGTCGAACTGACCGGATTTTCGGCTCTCGTGGGCCAGATCTCCACCCAGCACCTGCTCCGGCTCCTCTCGCCGAAGGAAGGCATGCGCTGGCATCGCGACTTTACCGAGAGCTTCAGTCCAATCATGAGATTTTTCGAGGAATCGGCAAATTCTGGCAAGATTACCGACTGGGTTGTTGTTTGGCCACTCGTACAGAAACCGGTCGGGCTGCTTTCCGTGGCCGGTCGCGACATGCCTGTCGTGCTCCGTACACGCCGGCTCGGGCGTACCGGCTTCGTGGGTAGCGATGTCAAGCACCGTGAACCACTCAAGCGGCTCACAGGTTGGACAGCGGGAGCGGATCTAGAGGTCGAACTTGCCCGATTGCGGACGGTTGATGCACAGGATAGGCCCACGACCGGCGCACTCCTTGCGTACCTAGTCGACGACCGCCGTCGAAACGACCAGCGCCAACCGAGCGGGGACCTTACCGACGCTGGCGCTGTCACTATTTTGTTGTCGTACATCGCACCCACTGCCGCAGTCCCCAAGGGCGGAGCTGTGATTCGTTGGACTGTCAGGCGCTCGCAGCAGAAGGGTATCGCAGCGGTATCTGTCCAAGGTGGTGCGTAAACGCTACTCGTAACTCGGTGGGGTGTGGTTCGGCTGTCCGGTGGTGTTGTCGGTCAGCCGGCCCGGCTGATGCCGTAGAGGTGGACGATCCCGGCGGCGGTAGTCACGCAAGATCTCCCAGGTCTTCATCCGGTGAGGGTGCTCGACATCTGCCCGG